>NZ_VDDC01000013.1:0-152607 GCF_006239215.1 Paracoccus haeundaensis | reverse complement strand
CCGCGGGCGTCACCGGCCTGACCGCCGACGCCGCCGCGCAGGAGGCCGCCAGCGCCGCGCAGGACGCGGCGGAGGCCGCCGCCGAGACGGCCGATGCCGCCACCGTCGCCGCCCGGATCGAGGCGCTGCTGACCCCCGAGGGCTTCGACCGCGCCCAGGTCGACAGCATCATCGACAGCGCGGCCATCCCCGACACGCAGAAGCAGACGCTCAAGCAGCTGGTGTCGGAGGCACAGGGCGACCCCGCCCTGCTGGCCGCCGCGCTGGAGCAGGTCAAGGCGGTCATGCGCTGATGACGGTCCTGCCGATCCGGGACATGGCGCCGTTCCTGGCCGGGCGGCCCGCCGTCCTGGCCCGCGGACCGCTTGCCGTGATCCTGGTCGAGGATGACACCGCCGTCGCGGCAACGCTGCGCCATCATCTGGACCGGGGCTTTCGCCACATCCTGCTGATGTCGGACCAGCCGCAGGATCTGCCCGACGCGATGGCCGCGCAGGTGACGCAGCTGCGCTACGACCCGCGCAGGCCCGCGGCCCATGTCCAGGCGGTGAACGCGGTGATCCGCGCCGTGCCGACCGGCACTTGGCTTTACTACGGCTTCAACGCCGAGTTCCTGTTCTATCCCTTCTGCGAGACCCGAAGCGTCGGAGAGATGCTGGCCTTTCACACCGAGGAACGGCGCGCCGCGATGCTGTCCTATGTGATTGATCTTTATGCGGGTGATCTGCGGGCCTGCCCCGACGCGGTCGATCTTGACGGGGCGCTGTTCGACCGGACGGGATACTATGCCCTGGGCCGTCGCGGCGCGGACGGCCAGATCCGCGAACGCCAGCTGGACTTTCACGGCGGCCTGCGCTGGCGCTATGAGGAGTTCCTGCCGGCAGACCGTCGCCGCATCGACCGCATCGCGCTGTTCCGCGCCGCCCCCGGCCTGACGGTGACCGCCGACCACCGCTTCTCGATCGAGGAGTACAACACCTACTCCTGTCCCTGGCACCACAACCTGACGGCCGCTGTGGCATCCTTTCGGGTCGCCAAGGCGCTGGTACGCAACCCCGGATCGCGCGAACAGGTCCGCGACATGACCTGGCGCAATTCGCACCGCTTCGACTGGACCAGCCAGCAGCTGATGGACCTGGGCCTGATGGAGCCGGGACAGTGGTTCTAGACGGCTGCGGCTTGCCCTTGCGCGGGTCTTGCCCCGGATGATAGACCCTGCGGCAACCTGAAAAACCGACCGGCCCGCAGGGGCTGCACAGATGAAGGCATGACCCGGATGGCATTGACCCAGACCAGCTTCGACCGCGACGACCTGCTTGCCTGCGCGCGTGGAGAACTGTTCGGCCCCGGAAATGCCCAGCTGCCCGAACCGCCCATGCTGATGATGGACCGCATCACCGACGTGTCCGAGGACGGCGGCGCGCATGGCAAGGGCCATATCGTCGCCGAATTCGACATCACGCCCGACCTGTGGTTCTTCGGCTGCCACTTTCCCGGCAACCCGATCATGCCCGGCTGCCTGGGCCTGGACGGGCTGTGGCAGCTGACCGGCTTCAACCTGGGCTGGCGCGGCTGGCAGGGGCGCGGTTACGCCCTGGGCGTCGGAGAGGTCAAGCTGACCGGCATGGTGCGGCCCGACCGCAAGATGCTGCGCTATACCGTCGATTTCACCAAGGCCGTCCAGACCCGTCGCCTGACCATGGGCGTGGCCGATGGCCGGGTCGAGGCGGACGGAGAGCTGATCTATCAGGTCAAGGACATGAAAGTGGCCCTGTCGGCCAGCTGACCCCACCCATTCAAGGAGGCCCCCATGCGTCGTGTCGTCATCACCGGGCTTGGTATCGTATCCCCCATCGGCAACAATGCCGACGAGGTCACTGACAGCCTGCGCGCGGGCAAGTCGGGCATCGTCTTCGCCCCCGAATATGCCGAGCACGGCTTTCGCAGCCAGGTCCACGGCATGCCGCAGATCGTGCTGGAGGACCATATCGACAAGCGCAACCTGCGCTTCATGGGTCCCGGTGCCGCCTACAACTTCCTGGCCATGGAACAGGCCATCAAGGACAGCGGCCTGGAGGAAGGCGACGTCTCGAACGAGCGCACCGGCCTGATCATGGGATCGGGCGGGCCGTCCACGTCGAACTTCTTTCTGGCGCATCAAACGGTGATCGAGAAAGGCAGCCCCAAGCGCATGGGCCCCTTCATGGTCACGCGCTGCATGTCCTCCACCAATTCGGCCTGCCTTGCCACGCCCTTCAAGATCAAGGGCGTGAACTACTCCATCACCTCGGCCTGCGCGACGTCGGCGCATTGCATCGGCAACGGGGTCGAGCAGATCCAGATGGGCAAGCAGGACATCGTCTTCGCCGGTGGCGGCGAGGAGCTGGACTGGACGCTGTCGTGCCTGTTCGACGCGATGGGCGCGATGTCGTCGAAATACAACGACACGCCCGAAACCGCGTCGCGCCCGTATGACGCGACGCGCGACGGGTTCGTGATCGCGGGCGGCGGCGGCGTCGTCGTGCTGGAGGAGCTGTCCCACGCCCTGGCGCGCGGCGCCAAGATCTATGCCGAGGTCACGGGTTACGGCGCGACCAGCGACGGCTACGACATGGTCGCCCCTTCCGGCGAGGGCGGCGAGCGTGCGATGCGCGTGGCCATGTCCACCCTGCCCGAGGACCGCAAGGTCAGCTACATCAACGCGCACGGCACCTCGACGCCCGTGGGCGATCTGGGCGAGATCAAGGCCATCCGCCGCATCTTCGGCGAGGGGTCGACCCCGCCCGTCAGCTCGACCAAGTCGCTGACCGGGCATTCCCTGGGCGCAACCGGCGTTCACGAGGCGATCTATAGCCTGCTGATGTTGCAGAATGACTTCATCGCGGCCTCGGCGAACGTCACGACGCTGGACCCCGAGATTCAATCGGGCGAGATTGCGACCAGCCGCGTGGACAACGCCGGGTTGGATTCGGTCCTGTCGAACAGCTTCGGCTTTGGCGGCACGAATGCCACCCTGCTGATGTCGCGCTATCAGGACTGAGGCAAAGGACCAACGCATGGGCGATCTTCTGAAGGGCAAGCGCGGGCTTGTGATGGGGGTCGCCAACGAGCGGTCCATTGCCTGGGGCATCGCGCGCGCGCTGGCCGACCAGGGGGCAGAGCTGGCGTTCAGCTATCAGGGCGAGGCGTTCGGCAAGCGGGTCGAACCGCTGGCGGCCTCTGTGGGGTCGGACCTGCTGGTCGATGTGGACGTGACGAACGACGCGTCGCTGGACGCGGCCTTCGCCACGCTGGCCGACCGGTGGGGGTCGATCGACTTCGTGATCCACGCCGTCGCCTTCTCCAACAAGGACGAGCTGACCGGCCGGTTCATGAACACCAGCCGCGCCAACTTCAAGCACAGCCTGGAGATCAGCTGCTACTCGCTGATCGAGGTCGCGCGCCGCGCCCATCCGCTGATGGCGGCCAAGGACGGATCGGGCGGCGGGTCGATCATCACCCTGACCTATGGCGGGTCGAACCGCGTGACGCCGTTCTACAACGTGATGGGCGTCGCCAAGGCCGCGCTGGAAAGCAGCGTGCGGTATCTGGCCAACGACCTTGGCCCGGACGGCATCCGCGTGAACGCCATCAGCCCCGGCCCGATGAAGACGCTGGCAGGCGCGGCCATCGGCGGCGCGCGCAAGACGTTCCGGCACACCGAGGCCAATGCGCCCTTGCGCGCCAATGCTACGCTGGAATCCATCGGCGGCACCGCGGTCTGGCTGCTGTCCGACTGGGGCGCCTGTACCACCGGAGAGATCGTGATGGTCGATGGCGGCTATCACGTGCTGGGCATGCCGCAGAGCGAGAACCTGTAGCGGCGATCACGACAGGGGGGGCAGCATGGCGGTTTTCACGGCGGGTGACGGGGCGCGCATCGCCTTTTCTGACCAGGGGACCGGCCTGCCCGTCCTGTGCCTGGCGGGCCTGACCCGCAGCATGTCCGATTTCGACTATGTCGCGCCGCACCTGACCGGGGTGCGCCTGATCCGCATGGATTACCGCGGCCGCGGCGCGTCCGAATGGACCGGGGCCGAAACCTATACCGTCCCGCGCGAGGCGCGCGATGCGATCGACCTGCTGGATCATTTGGGGATCGACCGGGCCGCGGTGCTGGGCACGTCACGCGGCGGGCTGGTCGGCATGGTGCTGGCCGCGACCGCACATGACCGCCTGTCGGGCCTGTGTCTGAACGATGTCGGCCCCGAGATCGCGCGCGCCGGGCTGGAGCGGATCTTTGACTATGTCGGGCGCAATCCCGCGGCTGCCAGCCATTCCGAACTGGCGGCGCGCCTGCCCGGGCTGATGCCGGGCTTTGCCGACGTGCCGCCGGGACGCTGGCTGGAGGACGTGCGCCGCCATTACCACGAAACGCCGGACGGGTTGCGCATCACCTATGACCCCGCCCTGCGAGAGGCGTTCCTGGCCGCGTTCCAGGGCGATCCGGTCGATCTGTGGCCGTTGTGGCAGGCGACGGCCGGCCTGCCGGTCGCACTGATCCGGGGGGCGAATTCGGACCTTCTGTCGCCTGCGGTGGCCGCGCGCATGAAGGACATGCGCCCGGACCTGATCCTGGCCGAGGTGCCCGGCCGCGCCCATATCCCCTGGCTGGACGAGGCCCCTGCCCTGGACGCGATCCGCCGCTGGCTGGCGGCCTGCGGCGCCTAGCCGCCGATCGCCCGCAGCGCCCAGAACAGCGCCCCCGACAGGGCCGCCGCCGCCGGAACCGTGACCACCCAGGCCGCGCCGATGGTCAGCACATGCGACCGGCGCACCAGCTTGCGGCGGCGACGCTCCTCGGGGGCGGTGCGGGGGCGTTCCGGGGCCTGACCCTGCACGGCGCGGGCGCGGCGGGCCGCGTCCCATTCGCGAAAGAAGCCCACCCCGAAGATCGCACCGACGGCGATATGGGTCGAACTGACCGGCAGACCCAGCCAGCTGGCCAGGATCACCGTCAGCGCCGCCGACAGCGACACGCAATAGGCACGCATCGGGTTCAGCTTGGTGATCTGGCTGCCGACCATGCGGATCAGCTTGGGTCCGAACAGGAACAGACCGAAGGACAGGCCGAACGCCCCGATCAGCATCACCCAAAGCGGGATGGCCACGGCCTCGGCCGTGCCGCCCGACCCCAGGGCCTGCACGATGGCGGCCAGCGGCCCGACGGCATTGGCCACGTCATTGGCACCATGCGCAAAGGACAGCAGCGCGGCCGACACGACCAGCGGGATGCCGAACAGCACCTTGAGCGATTTGTTGCGGTTCTCCAGCCCGCGCGACTGGCGGCGGATCACCGGGATCATGACGATCCAGCAGACCAGGCCCAGCACCGCGCCGATCATCAGCGCCCCGGAGAAGGTCACGTCGATGATGCGGCTAAGACCCTTCAGCGCCAGATAGGCCGCGAACGCACCCGCCATGATGCCGATCAGGACCGGCACCCAGACGCGCGCGGCCGCGATCTTGTCGTCGCGATAGATGATGCGCGCCTTGATGAACCACAGGAAGGCCGCGGCGATCAGCCCGCCCAGCACCGGAGAGATCACCCAGCTGGCCGCAATGGTCGCCATCGTGGGCCAGTTGACCGCGCCGAACCCGGCCGCGGCGATGCCCGCGCCCATCACGCCGCCGACGATGGAATGGGTGGTGGAGACCGGCGCGCCGATCCAGGTCGCCAGGTTCACCCACAGCGCCGATGACAGCAGCGCCGCCATCATCGCCCAGACGAAGATGCCGTCGGTCCCGATCGTCTGCGGATCGATGATCCCGCGAGAGATGGTGCTGACCACGTCGCCGCCCGCGATCAGCGCGCCCGCGGTCTCGAACACGGCGGCGATGGCAATGGCGCCCCCCATGGTCAGCGCATTCGCACCGACCGCCGGGCCCATGTTGTTCGCGACGTCGTTGGCGCCGATGTTCAGCGCCATGTAGGCGCCGAAGATCGCCGCGACCACGACGATCAGCGTGTTGTCGGTCTGTCCGAAGGCGACCATCGCCCCCAGCCCGGCCAGCAGCACGAAGGCCAGCGCGACGCCCGGCGCGACCAGCGGGCGCGCGACATAGGCGGTGGCGTTTTCTAGCGCCGAGAACCGCCCCAGGTCGCGGTCCAGCGTATCGAGATGTCGGGCTTCCAGGTCGTTTTGGGCCATGATGTCCTCTGGTTGGCGCAGCGGGGGCCTAGGGCGAAACGGCGCTCAGCGCAAGCATTGCGGCGGTAGGGTGCCGATCCGGGCAGCAAAAAGCCGGGCCTGTGTGAATGTAATCCTTTTCAGACGGAATGAAATCCATTACATCTGTGGACAACCCCCGGAGGAGCGGGGACCAGAGGAGAAGATCATGACATTTGCAAAAACCGCCCTGATCGGTGGGCTGGCCACGTTGGTGGCACCGATGGCGATGGCCCAGGATGCGGCCACGTCCGACCTGCCCATCGCAGTCCAGATGTACACGCTGCGCGACCACGGCACGCTTGATGAACAGCTGGCCGCCGTCCAGGCGGCGGGTGTGACCGCGGTGGAGACCGTCGGCATGCAGGACAGCACCGCCGAGGACCTGTCGGCCAAGCTGCAGGAATACGGGATCGAGGCGATCTCGACCCATGCACAGCTGGCCGATCTGCGCGCCGACGCGCAGGCGGTGATCGATTTCAACAAGGCGATCGGCAACGACGTCATCACCGTCCCCTATCTGGCCGAGGAGGACCGTCCTGCGGATGCCGCCGGCTGGACCGCCCTGGGCGAAGAACTGGCGGCGCTCAGCGAGACGCTGCAGGCGGCGGACATGACATTGGCCTATCACAACCACGATTTCGAGATGGTCGAGTTCGACGGCCGCACCGCGCTGGAGATCATGATGGAGGCCGCGGGCGAGGACGTCATGGCCGAGCTGGACCTGGCATGGGTCGCGCGCGGCGGATTGGACCCGGTCGAGTATCTGGGCCGTTTCGACGACCGCGTCTTTGCGATCCACGCGAAGGACAACGCCCCCGAGGGCGAGGCCGAGGACGAGCGGGGATTCAAGGCGCTTGGCGAAGGCACGCTGGACTGGGCCGCGATCCTGCCCGCCGCCGAGGAGGCCGGCGCGCAGTGGTACATCATCGAGCATGACCAGCCCCTGGATGCCGCCGAGGTCGTGATGACCGGCGCCACCTTCCTGACGGAAAACCTGCCGGACAGCGCCACGCGCTGAACCCTCCCTGCCGGACAGGTTGACTGGGGCCGCGACATCGTCGCGGCCCCTTTTTCCGTGTCGCGATGCCGGGTGGGGATGCCGGGGCCCGCCGCGGGGGCGGACCCGGCCGGATCACATCGGGCGGACCCAGATGTTGCGGAAGCTGACATCCGCGTCATGGTCCTGCAGCTGGATCGGCGCGCAGTCATGCGCCTCGTAGGCCGGATAGCCGATCCATTCGGTCACGCCCTGGATCTGGGCGTGGTTCTGCACCACGACGCCGTTGTGCAGGACGGTGACATGGGCCGGACGGCGCAGCGCACCTTCGTCCGAAAAGATCGGCGCCTGGAAGATGATGTCGTAGGTCTGCCATTCTTCGGGTGCGCGCGAGGCGTTCACCAGCGGCAGGTGCTGCTTGTAGATCGACCCCGCCTGCCCGTTCGCATAGGTCGGGTTCTCGAAGCTGTCCAGAACCTGCACCTCATAGCGGCTCTGCAGGAAGATGCCGCTGTTGCCGCGGTCCTGGCTGTCATGCCCCTCGTTGTTCGGAGGAGAGCGCCATTCGACATGCAGCTGCACGTCGCAGAAGCTTTCCGTGGTGCGGATGTCGCCCGATCCGCGCGCGACGCGCATCGCGCCATCCTCGACGACCCACTCGGCCGCGCCGCCGTTCACGGATTCCCACCCGTCCAGGTTCGTCCCGTCGAACAGCACGACCGCGTCCGACGGCGGCTCGCCCTCAGGGGTCTGGACCAGCCGCGGCTCGGGGCCCGCGATCTCGGTCACGCGGGACTGGGCCTGGCGTTCCTCGCGGGTCGGCTCGGGGGCGTCCTGCGCCAGGGCGGGGGCGGCCAACGCCAGCAGCGCGGCCATCGATGTCATCAGTTTCATGGCAATGTCCTTTGCGAAAGAATGCGGCCCCGGGCATGCCGGGGCCGTTGGCGGGATCAGGTGGCCCAGGCCGGGCCGCCGTCGTATTCCAGATCGCCGATGTACTCGCCCGGCACCGGCTCATAACGCAGCACCTGCGTCGCACCGATCTCGGAGGTGAAGAACCCGAACAGCGTCAGCTGCTGTATCGGCGTGAACCAGTGCAGCGCCGGCAGGTCCGCCTCGGTCTGGGCCTGCGCTGTGGCGGCGGTGTCGGCCGACTGCTGCTGGTCGCGGGCCTGGATGCGCATCTCCTCCTTGGCTTGGGCCACGACGGCGGCCTGGGCGCTGGCGGCGACCATGGCCTCCTGCAGCATCTGCTGGCGCTCCTCGGCGGTCAGGTCCTCGAACGGCTTGCCGAACTGTGCTTGGGCCTCGGATTTCAGCGTGTCGATGCTGTCGCGGAACGCCGCCTGCTCCTCGGCGTCATAGCAGTCGCTGACGAACTGGGTCATGAAGGCGCCTACGCCCGCGTCCTTGGCGCCCGGCGTGTCGGTGGCGGGAATGATCGTCTCGGCCACCTCGTCCAGGAAGGCCGCATCCTGGGGGGTGAAGAGGTTCTCTCCGGTCTCGGTCGGGACATAGGCCATCACCCGGCCCGCACCCAGCATGGCCGTCCCGGTGACGGCGGCGATCATCGTCAGAAGGTCGCGACGGTTCATCACAGATCTCCGTTCTTGAGGGCTTTGACGGCGTGATCCGCCGCACGCGCGGTCAGCGCCATGTAGGTCAGCGACGGGTTCACGCAGCTGGCCGAGGTCATGCAGGCCCCGTCCGTCACATAGACGTTCGGCGCATCCCAGACCTGGTTGTTGCCGTTCAGGACCGAGGTCTTCGGATCGCGGCCCATGCGTGCCGTGCCCATTTCGTGGATGCCCATGCCGGGGGCATAGTCGCGGTCGACCGGCTTGACGTCCTTGACGCCGGCGGCCTCCAGGATGTCGACGGCGTCCTGCTTCATGTCTTCGCGCATGCGCATCTCGTTCTCGCGCAGGTCGACGCTGACGGACAGGACCGGCAGGCCCCACTTGTCCGTCGTTCCCCGGTCAAGCGAGATGGCGTTGTCGTGATAGGGCAGCATCTCGCCGAAGCCGGTCATGCCGATGGTCCAGTTGCCCGGCGTCGACAGCGCCTGCTTCAGGTCCGCACCGATGTTCAATTCGGCGATGTCGCGCTGCCATCCCTGGCGGCTGGCCGAACCCTGATAGCCGAAGCCGCGGGTATAGGGCCGCTCCTCGCCGTCGATGTTGCGGAAACGCGGGATGTAGAAGCCCGCCGGACGGCGCCCGAAGTAGTACTTGTCGTCGAACCCCTCGACCCTGCCCTCGGCGCCGACGCGGAAGTGGTGGTCCATGACGTTGTGGCCCAGCTCGCCCGACGACGACCCCAGACCGCCTTCCCAGACATCGGTGGCCGAGTTCATCAGCACCCAGGTGGAGTTGAAGCTGGAGGCGTTCAGGAACACCACGTCTGCGGTGTATTCATAGGTCATGTTCGTCTCGGCATCGATGATCTCGACCCCGGTCGCGCGCTTGCGGTCCTTGTCGTAGAGGACCTCCTTGACGATCGAGAACGGCCGCAGTGTCAGGTTGCCCGTGGCCATCGCGGCGGGCAGCGTCGCGGACTGGGTGCTGAAATAGGCGCCATAGGGGCAGCCCAGCCAGCACTTGTTGCGATACTGACAGGCGACGCGGTTCTGGTCGGGCAGCGCCTCGGTGATGTTGGCCACGCGGCTGTTGATCAGGTACCGCTTGCCGCCAAATGCGTTGCGCAGGCGTGCGGCCACGTCCTTTTCGACGATGTTCAGCGGGATGGGCGGCAGGAACTGCCCGTCGGGCAGGATGTCCAGCCCCTCGTTCGTCCCCGAGATGCCGGCAAAGCGTTCGGCATGGTCGTACCAGGGCGCGATGTCGGCATATCGGATCGGCCAGTCGGTCGCGATCCCCTCGCGTTCGTTGGCGGTGAAGTCTGTGTCCGAGAAGCGATAGGACTGGCGACCCCACATCAGGCTGCGCCCGCCGACGTGATAGCCCCGGAACCAGTCAAAGCGCTTGGCCTCGACATAGGGGTTCTCCTGCTCGTTGGCCCACATGCCGAAGGTCTGTTCGTTCAGGGGATAGTCGCGCGACAGGACGGGATAGTTGTCCTTCATCTCCATGGTCGCGGTGCCACGGTGGGGATAGTCCCAGGCCTCCTTGTCGGCGTTCACATAGTCGGTCAGATGCTCGATGTTGCGGCCGCGTTCCAGCATCAGGACCTTCAGGCCCTTCTCCGTCAGCTCCTTTGCGGCCCACCCGCCGCTGATGCCCGATCCGACGACGATCGCGTCGTAATGCATGTTGTCTGCCATCTGGCGTTCCTTTCTAGAAATTGCTTGAGGCGTTCAGACGTCGCAGGTCAGCACCGCGTCGCGCAGCGATGCGGCGGCGGCCTGCGGGGCGGGGTCGCGCGGGATGAACTCCTGCGCCACCCAACCCTGATAGCCCGTGTCCCGGATTGCCCTGCAGATCGCGGGATAGTTCAGTTCCTGACTGTCGTCGGGGTCGTTGCGGCCGGGATTGCCGGCGGTGTGGTAATGCCCGAACCAGCGATGGTCGCGCATGATGGTGCGGATCACGTCGCCCTCCATGATCTGCATGTGGTAGATGTCATAGAGCAGCTTGAACTGCGGGCTTTGCAGCCGTTCGCACAGCGCCACGCCCCATGCGCTGCGGTCGCACATGTAATCGGGATGATTGACGCGGCTGTTCAGCAGCTCCATCTGCAGCACGACGCCGGCATCGCGGGCGGCGGGCAGGATGCGCGACAGGCCCTCGGCGCAATGGCGCAGGCCGTCTTCGTCGGACATGCCCCGGCGGTTGCCGCTGAAGCAGATCAGGTTCACATGCCCCGCCTCCGCGACCAGCGGGATGTGACGCAGATAGCGTTCGGTCAGTTCGTCGTGGTTAGCAGGGTCCGCCCAGCCATCCTCCAGGCTGATCTCGGCGCCGTTGCACATCGAACTGGCCAGCCCGTGTTCGGCCAGCACCGGCCAGTCGTCCGGACCGCACAGGTCGATCGCGCCCAGGCCGGTCTGGCGGGCCAGCTGGCACAGGTCGGCCAGCGGCAGGTCGCCAAAGGTCCAGCGCGCCACGGAATGGTTGATGTTGCCCTGCAGCCCCGCAGGCTGCGCATCCTGGGCCATCAGGGGCACGGCGCCCAGCCCCGCCCCAAGCGCCGCAAGGCCGCTGGCGCCGTGAAACAGTCCGCGCCGGGTCATGGTCGCGCGGTCCGACAGATCGGTCATGGTTATCCTCCCTTTGATGCAGGCCCCGGTCACGCCCTCGGGCGAAATATGAAACCGTTTACATTTCGGGGCGGAACGACCCCCTCCTCCGGGGTCGGAATGCGGCGCGGGTCACATCCCGCGCCGCGTCGTCGTCAGTACGGGCTGTCTTCGAAATAGAAGCTCTCGGCGTTCTCCGGGGTGATCAGCTCGGAGGCGATGATGAATTCGCCTGACATGGGCGCGCCGGAGGTCAGGCCCAAGGCGGTCATCTCGATCGCGGTCGAGATCATCGCCGGCGGATAGGTCACGTTCACCGGAACCGTCGGATCGCCGTCCTGGATGCGCTGGACCATTTCCTTCATCCCGGCGCCGCCGACGACGAACATCTCCTCGGTGCGGCCGGCCTGGTCGATGGCCGCCAGCGCGCCCACGGCCATGTCGTCATCCGCCGCCCAGACCGCATCGATCTCGGGGAAGCGCGACAGCCAGTCCTGCATCAGGTTGAAGGCCGTGTCGCGGTTCCAATTGCCGTGATCCATCGCCAGCACCTCGATGCCCGACCCTTCCAGCGCAGCCTCGAAACCCGCCACGCGCTCGTTGTCGACGGTGGAGGCGATGCCGCGCATCACGACGACCTTGGCGCCCTCGTCCAGGGTATCGGCGAAATACGTTCCTGCGGTGCGGCCGAAGCTGTCGTTGTCACCTGCGACATACAGGTTCTCGATGCCCTCCTGGGCCAGGCCGCGGTCGACGACGGTGACCCAGACGCCGCTGTCGGCAATGCGCTGGATCGGGCCGGTCAGGGGCTCGGATTCGAAGGGCAGGACGACCAGCGCGTCGATGCCGCGGGTGGCCACCATGTCCTCAAGGTCCGACACCTGCTGCCCGGGATCGGAGGTCGTGGTCAGCACGAATTCCAGATCGGGGTTCGCCTCGGACAGCCGCGCGACGGTGCGTTCGGCGTGAAAGTTCAGCGCCCCCGCCCAGCCATGCGTCGCCGCCGGGATCGAGATGCCGATGGTTTCCGACAGCGCCGGAACAGCGGTCAGGCCCATCAGGGCGGTCGTGGCAATCAGGGTCTTTCTCATGGTGGTTACTCCTCCCACAGGTGAAAATCAGCGTGCGGCGCCGGTGTTTCGCTGCAGCACGACGGCAAGGATGATGACGACGCCCTGGATGGCACCGTTCAGATAGGGGCTGACGAAGTCGGTCAGGTTCAGCAGGTTGCCGATCAGCGACAGGATCAGGACCCCCACGACCGTGCCCCAGACCCGGCCGAAGCCGCCCTTCAGCAGGGTGCCGCCGATGATCACCGCGGCGATCGCCTCCAGCTCCCACAGCAGGCCCGTGGTGGCGGATGCCGATCCAAGGCGCGGCACGTACATCACGACCGCGATGCCGACCAGCGTGCCCAGCAGGACATAGGTCATCAACCGCACCCGCAGCACCGCGACCGAGGAATAGCGCGCGACCTTCTCGTTCGAACCGATGGCGGCGCAGTGGCGGCCGAAGGCGGTGTGGCGCATGGTGATCTCTCCCAGGATCGCCAGCACGGCAAAGACGATGATGGGCCAGCTGATCCCCAGGATGCCGTCGTAATAGACGGGGCGGTACAGCTCGCGCATCTCATAGCCCAGGGACAGCGTGCCGCCGTCGGCCAGCCAGGTCACCAGGCTGCGATAGATGCCCATCGTGCCCAGGGTCAGGATGAACGCCTCGATGCCAGCGCGGGTGATCAGGATGCCGTTGATGAAGCCCGCGGCCAGTCCCGTGAACAGCGCCAGCGCGATGCCGATCAGGATGACGGGCAGCCCGCCGCCCATGCTTTCGGTCAGCATGTTCATCACCAGGATCATCAGCCCGGCGACAAAGGCCGCCATCGACCCGACGGACAGGTCCAGCCCGCCCGCGGTGATGACGAAGGTCATGCCGATGGCGATGATGCCGATGAAAGCCGACCGCGCCAGCACGTTCGTGATGTTGGCAAAGCTGAGAAAGTTCGGGTTCAGCGCCATGCCGATCAGGACCAGCACGATCAGCGCCACGATGGGCGCGACGACGGCCAGATTGACCCTGGGACGCCGGGTCGGGGCGGTGGTTGCCATGCTCATGCGGCGCTGTCCTTTTCATGTCCGCCCTGGGAATGGTCCATCCCCATGGCCAGACGCACGATATTGCCCTCGGTCACGGCCGCGTCGGCCAGTTCGCCCACGATGCGACCAGCGTGCATGACGACCACGCGGCTGGCCAGACCGATCAGTTCGGGCATTTCCGAGGAGATGACGATGATGCTGCGGCCTTCGGCGGCCAACCGTGCAATTAGGGTATAGATCTGCTGCTTGGTGCCGATGTCGATGCCGCGGGTGGGTTCGTCGATGATGACCACCTGGGGGTCCGACAGCAGGGTCTTGGCCAACAGCAGCTTCTGCTGGTTGCCGCCCGACAGATCGCCCACCGCCATGCCGCGTTCGGGCGCGCGGATCGCGAAGTCGCCGATGGCCGTGTCCAGCGCGGCCTCCTCGCGCTTGCGGTCGATCAGGGGGCTGCCGAACCGGTCCAGCTGGCCCAGGGTCAGGTTCTCGCGAAGCGTCTTGTCCAGCAACAGACCCGCGCCTTTGCGGTCCTCGGTCAGATAGACCAGGCCGGCCCGCATCGCCTGCGCGACGTGGTTGGCGGGCAGGTCCTGCCCCTTCAGGCGCACGGTGCCGCTGCGTGGGCGCAGGCCCGCGATGGCCTCGGCCAGTTCGGTACGCCCCGATCCGACCAGGCCACCGATGCCCAGCACCTCGCCCCGGTGCAGCACCAGGGACGCGTCATGGACCACACCGGGCACGCTGACGCCCTGCGCCTCCAGGATCGGCTCGGCCCCGTGGGCGGCCTTGGGCGGGAACAGGTCCGACAGCTCGCGCCCGACCATGGCGGTGGCCATGTCGTCTTCGGTGACGTCGGCGGTCAGGTCCGACCGCACCATCGTGCCGTCGCGCAGCACCGTCACGCGGTCGGCGATGCGCTTGACCTCGCCAAGCTTGTGCGAAGTGTACAGGATCGCCACCCCTTCCGCCCGCAGGCGGTCGATCTGGGCGAACAGCACCTCGGTCTCGCGTTCGGTCAGCACGGCGGTCGGTTCGTCCATGATCAAGACGCGCGCCTTGCGCGACAGGGCCTTGGCGATCTCGACCATCTGCTTGTCGGGGACCGAGATGCGGTTGACCGGCGTGCCCGGATCGACCCGGCACTGCAGCTGACCCAGCAGATCGGCCGTCTGCGCCCGCATCGCCTTGTGATCCAGCAGCAGCCCGCGCTGCAGTTCGCGGCCCAGAAAGACGTTCTGATCGACCGACAGGTGTTCGGCCAGGTTGAACTCCTGATGGATCATGATGATGCCCAGATCCTCGGCCTCGTCCGACCCGGCAAAGGTGATGGGCTTGCCCTGCCACGTCACCTGCCCGCCCGTGGGGTCCAGGTATCCGGCCAGGATCTTCATCGTCGTGGACTTGCCTGCGCCGTTCTCGCCGATCAGGGCGTGGACCTCTCCGGGATGCAGGGCGAAATCGACGCCGTGCAGGATCTCGATGGGACCAAAGGACTTGGTGACGCCGTTCAGCGCCAGGATGGGATCGGTCATGGCGTCACCTGGACCCAGGCCGCATCCGCCGCGTTTGACCGGATGCAGGCGTCGATGAACTGCAACCCCTCCAGCCCGTCGCGGACGCCGGGAAGGGTGTCGGGCATGGTGCCGCTGCGGATCGCCTGCGCGGCCTCGGCATAAAGGTTCGCGAACCCCTCGAGGTATCCTTCCGGATGGCCGGGGGGCACGCGGCTGCCGTCCTGGGTGCTGCCCGGCCCGGCGCGGCGCAGGATCTGCGCCGGTTTGCCGAAGGGGGTGTATCTCAGCGTCTCGGGCGTGTCGTGCTGCCATTCCAGGCCGCCCTTGTCGCCATAGACCCGCAGCCGCAGGCCGTTCTCCGTTCCCGGCGCCACCTGCGAGGCCCACAGCATCCCCTTGGCCCCCGACGCATAGCGCAGCAGGATATGCGCGTTGTCGTCCAGCCTGCGGCCGGGGACGAAGCTGGTCAGGTCCGCAGCCAGCCGGTCGGGCAGTTCGCCAGTAACGAACCGCGCCAACTGGAACGCGTGCGTGCCGATGTCGCCGATCGCGCCGCCGGCGCCCGCGCGCTCCGGGTCGCCGCGCCATGCGGCCTGCTTGCTGTCCGTGTCCTGGGTCAGCCAGTCCTGGGCGTATTCGACCTGGACCAGCCGCAGCGTGCCCAGATCGCCGCGCGCGATCATTGCGCGGGCCTGCCGGATCTGGGGGTAGGCGGAATAGTTGTGCGTCAGGATGAACAGCGCATCCGACCGCCCGGCCAGGTCGGCCAAGGCCTGCGCCTGATCCAGCGTCGCGGTCATCGGCTTGTCGCAGATGACATGGATGCCCTGTTCCAGAAAGGCGCGTGACACGGGTTCATGCAGGTGGTTCGGGGTGCAGACCGACACGGCCTCGATCCCGTCGGGACGGGCAGCCTCGTCACGCGCCATCTGGCGAAAATCGCCATAGCTGCGGGTGATGCCCAAGGCACGCGCACTCTCGGCCGCGCGCGTCTCGTCCGAGGACAGGGCGCCGGCGATCAGGTCGAACCGGCCGTCCAGCCGCGCGGCGATGCGATGGACGTTGCCGATCATCGCCCCCTCGCCGCCCCCGACCATGCCCAGACGGATCGGGCGGTTCATCGGGACAGCCCCAGCATGCGGCGGTTGGCTTCCATGTCGGCACCCCCATCTGCGAAATCGTCAAAAGCGCGGTCGGTCACGCGGATGATGTGGTCGCGCACGAAGGCCGCCCCTTCGCGGGCGCCGTCCTCGGGGTGCTTGATCGCGCATTCCCATTCGACCACGGCCCAGCCGTCGAACCCCATCACCGCCAGCTTGGAAAAGATCGCGCCGAAATCGACCTGACCGTCGCCCAGGCTGCGGAAGCGGCCGGCGCGCTGCGCCCAAGGCTGAAAGCCGCCATAGACGCCCTGCCGACCGGTCGGATTGAATTCGGCGTCCTTGACATGGACCATGCCGATCCGGTCGGCATAGATGTCCAGGTTCTCAATGTAATCAAGCTGCTGCAGCAGGTAGTGCGACGGATCATACAGCATCTTGGCCCGCGGATGCTGGTCCAGACGGTCCAGGAACATCTCGAAGGTGACGCCGTCGTGCAGGTCCTCTCCGGGATGGATCTCGAAGCAGATGTCGACACCGCGGCTGTCGGCATGGTCCAGGATCGGACGCCAGCGCGCGGCCAGTTCGTCGAATGCCGCCTCGACCAGGCCCGCGGGGCGCTGCGGCCAAGGATAGAAGTACGGCCAGGCCAGCGCCCCCGAGAACGCCGCCATCCGGTCAAGGCCAAGGTTGGCCGACGCATCGATGGTCTTGCGCATCTGATCCACCGCCCATGCCTGACGGGCCGTCGGATTGCCCCGCAGCGTGGCCGGGGCGAACCCGTCGAACGCCTCGTCAAAGGCCGGATGGACGGCGACCAGCTGACCCTGGATATGGGCCGACAGTTCGGTGATGGCCAACCCGTTGGCCTGCCCCTTTAGATCGTCGCAATACGTGGTCGAGGTCGCGGCCAGATCCAGGTCGATCAGCACCTCCGCCCCCGACGGCACCTGCACGCCCAGATAGCCGCAATCGGCAGCCCATGCCGTGATCGCGCCAAAGCTGTCGAACGGTGCCTGCGGGCCCACGAATTGGGCCAGGAAAAGGCCGGGGCCCTTGATCGTCTTCATACATCCTCCCGGAACTTCCCCTCCGAAGTTCCCCTTGCCCGATTCCGCATCATGTAATCGGTTTCATCTGACGTTCTCACAGGATGAAAAGGTTTACAACATCAATTTTTCCGCTAAGCCTGATGCTGTCCCGAACAAAGGTTTCTTGTGTCAGATCAATCGCGTCCGCCCCGAATCCATGATGTCGCCAAGCTGGCGGGGGTGTCCGTGGCGACGGTCAGCCGGGCCATCTCGAACCCGTCGATCGTGTCGGAAACCACGCGCAAGGCGGTCGAGGCGGCGATCGCGCAGACCGGCTACACGCTGAACTTCACCGCCCGGAACCTGCGTCAGCAGCAGGTGGGCGGCGTGCTGGCGCTGGTACCGAACCTGGCCAATCCGTTCTTCTCGCAGATCCTGTCGGGCATCTCCGAGGTGTTGCGCCGTCATAACCTCAGCCTTTTGGTGATGGACACGACCGCCGTGCCTGACCAGCCGGCGATGAAGGTGCTGGGCCCCTATCTGACGCGGTCGCGCTCGGACGGGGTGATCGTACTGGACGGGCAGATGGAGCCGGGCCTGTTCGCCCGTCCCGGCTGTCCGCCCCTGGTGCAGGCCTGCGAATGGATCGACGGCCTGTCCGCCCCCCGCGTGCTGGCCGACAATGTCGAAGGGGGCCGCCTGGCCGCCCGGCATCTGACCGACCTGGGGCACCGCAGCATCCTGCACCTGACCGGGCCGCAGGGCAGTTCGCTGACCCTGTCGCGCCGCCAGGGCTTCTTGCAGGGTCTGGCGCAGGCGGGGCTGCCCGATCCCGGCCCCGGGGACAGCATCACCGGCGATTTCACCGCCCGGTTCGGCCAGCAGATGGCCGCGCAGGTGCTGGCCATGCCCGACCGTCCCACCGCGGTCTTCTGCGACAACGACGAAATGGCGATCGGCCTGATGCACGGGCTGATCGTGGCCGGGCTGCGGGTCCCGCAGGACATCTCGGTCATGGGGTTCGACAACATCGAGATGGCGGCCTACAGCAGCCCCGGCCTGACCACGATCCGCCAGCACCGCGCCCGCCTTGGCCGGCGCGCCGCCGAAGTCCTGCTGGCCCGCATGCAGGGCCAGCAGGTCATCGACAGCATCACCCTGGGCGTCGATCTGGTTGTCCGCGCCAGCACCGGACAGGCGGTAAAAACGTGACTTGTTCCAGGCGGCGGGGATTAATATTGTACGGTTGAACGTCGGGGACATGGCCCGCCGCAACAGGATGACGATGCCCGACCCCACGCTGCCCGAAGCCCTGCGCGCCCAGATCGCGCGGTCGCGGATCGCCATTTCCCTGGCGGCGGCGATGCCCGACATGCCGCTGTGCATGGTCAACGACGCCTTCTGCCGGCTGACCGGCTTTGACGCCGACGACAGCCTGGGCCGCAACTGCCGCTTTCTGCAATCCTCCGCCACGCCGAGGGACCAGATCGGCGCGATGTCGCGGTTCCTGGCCGACGATGCACAGGATGACGGGCGGTTCCCGGTCCTGAACCGCACCCGCGACGGGCGGTCGTTCATGAACCTGGTGTTCATGTCCAAGCTGCGCGGCAGCGACGGCACGCTGCGTTTCGTGATCGGGTCGCAGTTCGACGTGACCGCATCGGACGCGGCAGGAACGATCGCGCGCGATGATGTGGCACTTAGTCGCAACATGGCGGACTTGCGCCGGGCCGCGGGACAGTTCGGACTGATCATGTCGGATTCCACGGGGCTGATCGCTCGTTCAATCAGCACGCTTGCAAGGATCACATTGCGCGATGAATGACGCCTCGCCCGCACGCGCCACCACGCGTCCGCCCTTCGCCGTCGTCGGCATCGGCGCCTCGGCCGGGGGGCTCGAGGCGCTGCACGACCTGCTGCGTGACGTCCGGCGCGAGGACCCAGCCGCCTATGTCGTCATCCAGCACCTGGATCCGACGCATGACAGCGTTCTGGCCGAATTGCTGGATCGGCGCACCGCGCTCAGCGTGCAGCAGGCGACCGACGGCACGGTGCTGCAGCCGGGTCATGTCTATACCATACCCCCCGGCGCGCGGATGCTGATCAGCGACGGACGCCTGCACCTGACCGATTTCGACCAGCCGCGCGGGCTGCGCCGCCCGATCGACGACTTCTTCGAAAGCCTGGCGCATGACCGCGGCCCGGCCGCTGCCTGCGTGATCCTGTCGGGCACGGGGGCGGACGGCACGTTGGGGCTGCGCGCGGTCAAGGAACATGGCGGCATCTGCGTCATCCAGGAACCGCGTACCGCCCGGTATGACGGAATGCCCCTCTCTGCGCAGTCGACCGGGCTGGTGGACTATGTTCTGCCGCCGGAACGGATCGTGCCCGCCATCCTGCAGTTCTTCGATTCCAGCGAAACGCAGCAGGCCGACGACGCGATGCTGGCCGATGCGCGGCTGATCTGCCGACACCTGCTGGACCGGTGCGGGCACGATTTCTCCGGCTACAAGATGACGACGCTGGTGCGGCGCATCCGCCGGCGGCTGCAGGTCCTCAACATTGCCGGCACGCGCGACTATCTGCGCCACCTGCAGCGCCATCCCGACGAATGCGAGGCGCTGCTGAACGAGTTCCTGATCAACGTGACGCGGTTCTTCCGCGACCCCGAGATGTTCCAGGCCCTGCGCGAACAGGCGATCCGCCCGATGGTCGCGGCCGCCGACGGAGAGGAGCTGCGCGTCTGGGTCGCCGGCTGCTCATCCGGCGAGGAGGCCTATTCCGTCGCGATGCTGATCGATACGGAAATGCGCGCCGCCGGGTTGCGGCCCCGCTTCACCGTGTTCGCCAGCGACATCGACAAGAAGATGATCGAGATCGCCCGCGCCGGCACCTATCCGATCAGCGCCCTGGCCGACATCCCCGAGGAGATGCGCGCGGCCTATACCACACATCGCGACGCGCTGATGCAGATCACGCCGCAGCTGCGCGACCGGGTGCGCTTCTCGCTGCATTCGGTGCTGCGCGATCCACCCTTTGCGCGGGTCGACCTGATCTCCTGCCGCAACCTGCTGATCTATCTGGACGAAGATCTGCAGTCGCAGGTGCTGCCGCTGTTCCACTATGCCCTGCGCCCCGGCGGCTACCTGTTTCTGGGCCCGTCCGAAGGGGTGCGTCGCGAATCCATGCACTTCACCGAACTGGACCGCCCCGCGCGGCTGTTCCAGCGCGACGCGACGCCCGCGCGCCTGCCGCTGGACATGCCGTTCCTGCGGTCCGAGGGCGACCGCCCCTCCCCCGCCACCCGCAGCCGCAAGGCCGAGGAGGGCGCGGCCCGCGACGGGGCCCTTGCCGCACAGCGCCGGGTCCTGGACCGGTTCGCGCCCGCCTCGCTGCAGGTGTCCCCTGCGGGAGAGGTCCTGTGGACGGCGGGCAGGCTGGGCCGTTTCCTGGCCGTCGATCCGACCGCCAGAAAGCCGATCCTGGCACCGCAGATCGTGCATCCGGGCCTCAAGGAGGCGGTGACCGCCGCGCTGGACCAGGTGGCCGGAACTGGCCGCGCGGCCATCCTGCGCAACCTGCTGGCGCGGTCCGACCTGGGGGCACAGCCGGTGACCCTGTTCGCGGAGCCCCTGCCCGACCGCAGCGTCCTGCTGGTATTTCACGACGCGGGCGCACAGGCCCTGCCCGACACGCTGGACGAGACGGACGAACTGAGCGTCACCGAATCCCGGTCGGACCTGCTGGAGGAGCAGCTGCGCCTGACGCGGATCGAGCTGCACGGCGCCGTCCAAGAGCTTGAGACCGCGAACGAGGAGCTGAAGAGCTCGAACGAAGAAATGATGTCGATGAACGAGGAGCTTCAGTCCACGAACGAGGAGCTGAGCACCGTCAACGACGAGCTGAAGTCCAAGATCGACGATCTGACGGCCGCCAACAGCGACCTGCAGAACTTCTTTTCCGCGACCAAGATCCCCCTGCTGGTGGTCGACCGCGACGTGCGGGTGCGCAACTTCACCGCCGCGGCGCTGCAGATCTTTCCGCTGCGCCGGTCCGATCACGGCCGCCCCCTGGCCGACGTGTCCAACGTCTTTGCCAGCGACGTCCTGCTGTCGATGGCGGCCGAGGTGGCCCGCCAGGGCGAGGCGCAGGGGACCGAGCTGGTCGAGGCCGGCGGCACCCGTGTCTGGCGCGTCGATGCCAAGCCCTATCGCGGCCCCGAGGGGCATCTGGACGGCGCCATGCTGGTCTTCGAGGACGTCACCGCGCTGCGCGACCTGCGCGTCGAGGTCGAGCGGCAGGAGGAGCGGCTGAACGCGGTGCGGTCCATGGCGCGGATCGCGGTCTGGCATTACGACGCCGCATCGCGGATGCTGACCATCGACGACAGCTCAGACCTGCTGGGCCTGGGCCAGACGGCGCAGCTGCCGCTGTCGGCCTTTGCGGCCCTGATCGCGCCCGCCGACCGTGACGGGCTCCTGGCCGACCTGCAGGCCTGCGCCGCGGGCACGGCCTTTCGGCGTGTCGTGTCACCTTCGTCCGACGCACGCTCCGCCGTGCGGTTGGAGACGGCGGCCGCGCGGTTCGGGACCGACGACGGCGATTGCCGCGTGCTGGGGGTCATGCTGGACGTGACCGCCGCGCAATCGGCCGCCACGCTGCGTGAAGCGGTGATTTCCGAGATGGACCACCGGGTCAAGAACCTGTTCACCCAGATCTCGGCAATGCTGCGGATGGCAGCCCGCGAGACCGACGACGCCCAAACCGTGGTCGAGGAGGTCTCTGCCCGGATCAATGCGCTGGCCAGCTCTCACGGACTGACCACGGCGCGGGGCACCAAATCGCAGCTGCCTCTGGCCGATCTGATCGCGACCACGCTGGCGCCCTATGATGGTGCGCGGATCGACAGCGGCGGTGACGACCTGACCATCCCGGCCCGCCTGGTGGTCCCGATGTCGCTGATCCTGCACGAACTGGCCACGAACGCGTTCAAGTACGGCGTCTTGGGGCCGGTCGATGGTGCGCTGCAGATCACGTGGCGGCGCGATGGCGACAGGGCGGTGCTGGACTGGACCGAACGCTATGACGCGCCGCGGGCGCAGGACGAACCCGATGCGGGCTTCGGCTCGATCCTGCTGGAGGGAGCGACATCGCAGATCGACGGCACGTTGCAGGTGACGCTGGACGCGGACAGCCGCCGCACCCGCCTGACCTTCTAGGTCAGCAGCGCGCCGACCTGCCGCATCTGCTGGCGCAGCATGTCGGGAATGTCGGATTCGGTCATCGTCTCGTCCCCCGCCCAGGTGCGCACGGCATGCGACAACGCGTGGGTCGCCAGTTCGGCGATCAGCATCGCCTCGGCCTGGCGGTCGGGGCCCAGGCGGGCGTGCAGCAGCCCGCCGATCGTCAGGGCGATGTTGTCCATCGAATTGCGGAACACGGCCATCAGCTCGGGGGTGGTGTCCCAGACCTGTTCGATCATGCGGACGACCTGGCGGTCCAGATCCTTCAGCTCCAGCATCCGTCCCAGCAACAGCGCCAGATCGTCGATCAGCGCCCCCTTGGACGTCACGATCCAATCGGCCGTGCAGGGTTCCAGCTGCGGCGGCATGCCCAGGACCGCGGCCTGCTTGTTGGCGTAATAGTTGAAGAAGGTGCGCGGACTGATCCCTGCCTCGGCGGCAATGGAATCGGTGGTGACCGCCGCATAGCCCGACCGGATGCTCAACCGCAGCGCGGCCAGCTGGATCTCTCGGGCGGTCTGCTGGCGGCGGCGGTCGCGCAGGTTGCTGGTCATTTTCGGGGCAGTCTCCTCGTGCAGTCGAAGCAAACATTGCATAGTCCGCAAAAACATGCAATCAGCGCGCAACAGTGACGCCCCGTCGGGTGCTTATCCAGGACAAAGATGATGCCGAAACACAGCCTTGCGACCGGCGCCGCCATGGTCGCCGCGATTCTGTCCACCTCCGCGGCCTGGGCGCAGGCGCCCGAAGGGATGCCGCCCAAGCAGGTGGGCGTCATGCAGGTGGCGGTTCAGGACGTTCCGCGAATCGTGACCCTGCCTGGTCGCGCGGTCGCGGTGTCGGAGACCGCCATCCGCCCCCGCGTCGGCGGGATCGTGACCGAGATCCTGTACGATCCGGGCGCCGCGATCGAGGCGGGCACTCCGATGTTCCGCATCGAGGACACCACTTATCAGGCGAACCTGGCCAGTGCCGAGGCGCAGGTCGCCTCTGCCCGCGCCCAGGTGACGCAGTCGCAGTCGTCCTTTGACCGTACCCAACAGCTGCTGGGGTCTGGGACGACCCAGGCCCAGGTCGAACAGGCCCAGGCCGCGCTGGATCAGGCGACCGCCGCGCTGCAATCGGCCGAGGCCGATCTGACGCTGGCCCAGGCCGAACTGGGCTGGACCACGGTCACCAGCCCCCTGTCGGGCATCGCCAGCGTGTCGGCGGCGTCTGTGGGCGATCTGGTGACCGCCGGACAGGCCGACGCCATGGCTACCGTCACCCAGCTGGACCCGATCGAGGTCGACATGTACGAACCCTCGTCGCGCTTCCTCAGCGTGCTGGACGACATCAACGACGGCAACCTGCGCCTGAACGACGAACTGGCCGCGACCCTGACGCTGGAGAACGGCCGCGAATACCAGGCGGTTGGCCAGCTGGTCGCGCCCGGCGTGACCGTGTCGACCTCGACCGGGTCGATCGACACGCGGTTCCGGTTCGACAATCCCGACAACCTGCTGCTGCCGGGCATGTTCCTGCGCGGGCAGGTCGATCTGGGCGTGACCTCGGCGATCCTGGTGTCACAGTCGTCGGCCACGCGTGACAAGGTCGGCACCCTGACGGCCTGGGTCGTCGAGGACGGCAAGGTCAGCCAGCGCCAGCTGACCGAGGACGGCACCTACAAGCACCAGTGGATCGTCACAGACGGCATCGAGGATGGCGAGACCCTGGTCGTCGACGGACTGACCGGGCTGGCCGAGGGCATGGAGGTCGTCACCGTCCCCGTGACCATCGACGAGACCGGCGTCGTGCGCGAACAGGCCCCCACCCAAGGCGCCCCCGCCGATGCAGCCCCCACGGATGCAGCCCCAACCGATGCGGCCTCCGCCGACACGGCCCCCGACGCAGCCGCGGCCGACGCGGGAACCGACACCGGCCCCGCCGACGCAGCCCCCGCGGAGGCGGATGCCGCCCCCGCCGGCGCGACGGAGTAATCGCGCATGGCACGTTTCTTCATTCACCGGCCCGTCTTTGCATGGGTGATCGCCCTGATCACCATGCTGGTCGGCGCGCTTGGCCTGAACAGCCTGGCCATCGAACAATATCCCCAGATCGCGCCCACGACGGTGCAGGTCCGGGCCACCTATAACGGCGCCTCGGCCGAGATCGTCGAATCCTCGGTCACCACGGTGATCGAGGACGCGATGACCGGCATCGACGGCCTGACCTACATGACGTCGAATTCGACGCCCGGGTCGGCATCGGTCGCGCTGACCTTCGACGACACCGTCGACCCCGAGATCGCCCAGGTCCAGGTGCAGAACAAGCTGCAGCTGGTCACGTCGCAGCTGCCCGACGTGGTGCAGCAGCAGGGCGTACAGGTCGAACGCTCGACCAGCTCTATCCTGCTGGTGGCGGCGCTGACGGCGGAAGAGGGCACCTATACCACAGTCCAGCTGGGCGACCTGATCTCTCAGTTCATCGAGGATCCGGTCAAGCGCACGCCGGGCGTCGGGTCGATCAACACCTTCGGCTCGGGCTATGCGATGCGGGTCTGGATGGACCCGATGAAGATGGTCCAGTACAGCGTCACGCCCGCCGACGTCACCGCGGCCGTGGCCGCGCAGAACACCAACGTCACCGTGGGCGACCTGGGCGCGCAGCCCGCCGCCGAGGGCCAGAGGCTGACCGTGTCGGTCACCGCGCAGTCGCAGCTGTCCACGGTCGAGGAGTTCGAGAGCATCCTGCTGCGCGTCGATCCCGACGGATCGACGGTCTTTCTGGGCGACGTCGCCCGGATCGAGATTGGCCAGGAAAGCTATGGCGGCAGCTCGCGCTACAACGGCAACCCGGCCGCGGCCGTCGCCGTGAACCTGGCGACCGGCGCAAACGCCGTGTCGACCGCCGCCGCCGTGCGCGACACCATTGACAGCCTTGCCGACGCCCTGCCCGCCGGAGTCGAGATCACCTATCCCTATGACACCTCTCCGTTTGTGGAAAAGTCGATCAGCCAGGTCTACAAGACCCTGGCCGAGGCCGTGTTGCTGGTGTTCCTGGTGATCCTGGTCTTCCTGCAAAGCTGGCGGGCGACGATCATCCCGGTGGTGGCGATCCCCGTCGTGCTGCTGGGCACCTTCGCCGTGCTGGCGGTCGCGGGCTTCTCGATCAACACGTTGACGATGTTCGCGCTGGTGCTGGCCATCGGCCTTCTGGTCGACGACGCCATCGTAGTCGTGGAGAACGTCGAGCGGGTGATGGAGGAAGAGGGCCTGGGCCCCGTCGAGGCCACCGAAAAGAGCATGGACGAGATCACCTCGGCGCTGGTCGGCATCGTGCTGGTCCTGTCGGCGGTGTTCCTGCCGATGGCGTTCCAGACCGGCGCTACCGGGGTCATCTATCGCCAGTTCTCGATCACCATCATCACCGCGATGATCCTGTCGCTGGGCGTGGCCGTGATCCTGACCCCCGCCATGTGCGCAAGCCTGCTCAAGGCGCGCAAGCATGGCCAGGGCGGCATCGCCCCCGCCCGCTGGTTCAACCGCAACCTGGACCGGACCACGACCGGCTATGTCGGCATCGTCACACGGCTGGTGAAGCGCCCGCTGCGGATGCTGATCGTCCTGGTCGCGATCGGGTTCGGCGTGATGACGCTGTTCGACCGCCTGCCCGGGTCGTTCCTGCCCGACGAGGATCAGGGCGTCGCCCTGGCCATCATTCAGGGCCCGGACGGATCGACCACCCAGCAGACGCAGGCCCTGGTCGAGAAGGTCGAGCAATACCTGCTGACCCAGGAAACCGACACGGTGGAATCGGTCTTTGCCGCGCTTGGCTTCAGCTTCGGCGGGACCGGGCAAAGCAACGCGCTGGTCTTCATCAAGCTGCGCGACTATGCCGAACGCGACGGGTTCGACATCGCGTCGCTGGTGAACCGGGCGAACGGCTATTTCTTCACCACCAACCGCCAGGGCCAGATCTTTGCCCTGCAGCCGCCTGCGATCCAGGGCCTGGGCACGTCCTCCGGCTTTACCATGTATCTGGTGGACCAGACGGGTCAGGGCCAGGACGCGCTGGCCGCCGCCGCCAACCAGCTTGTCGCGGATGCGCAGGCGGGTGGCCAGGTCACCAACCTGCGCGGCAACGAGACTGCCAACACCCAGACCGCCCTGCGCCTGGACATCGATCAGCAGAAGGCCGCGGCCTTTGGCCTGAACATCGGTGACGTGAACGCGATGCTGTCGGTGATCTTTGCCGGGCGCGACGTGAACGACTTTGCGCTTGGCAACGACCTGCGGCCCGTGGTGGTCCAGGGCGAGGCCGCAAGCCGCAGCCAGCCAGAGGACATCGAACGCTGGTATGCCCGCAACAGCCAGGGGGAAATGGTGTCCTTCGGCGCCTTCGCCGATCAAAGCTGGCAACAGGAACCGCAATCGCTGGCGCGTTTCGGCGGCACGCGGGCGCTGGAGCTCAGCGGGGCGGCCGTTCCCGGCCTGTCCTCGGGCGAGGCGATGGACGTGATGGAACAGATGGTGGCGGACATGGACGGCGGCTATGGCACCGCATGGACCGGGCTGTCGTTCCAGGAACGGCTGTCGGGCAACCAGGCGCCGCTTCTGTTCGCGCTGTCGGCGCTGGTCGTGTTCCTGTCGCTGGCCGCGCTGTACGAGAGCTGGTCCGTGCCACTGGCGGTCATGCTGACCGTTCCGGTGGGCATCCTGGGCGCCCTGGCGGCCGCGCTGTTCTTCGGACAGTCGAACGACGTGTACTTCAAGGTGGGTCTGCTGACGACCATCGGGCTTGCCGCCCGAAACGCCATTCTGATCGTCGAATTCGCCGAGGCGCAGGTCAAGGAGGGCAAGACCGTGGTCGAGGCCGCCCTGATCGCATCGCGCCAGCGTCTGCGTCCGATCCTGATGACCACGTTCGCGTTCATGCTGGGCGTGCTGCCGCTGGCCATCGCGTCGGGCGCCGGTGCGGGGGCGCAGAACTCGATCGGCATCGGCGTTCTGGGCGGCATGGCTTCCTCTGCCGTCATCGGGATCTTCCTGGTGCCGGTCTTCTATGTGGCCGTGCTCAAGATCCGGTCGCTGCTGTCGCGCAAGAAGGAAAAGACCTCGTGACGTTTCCCCGTATGACCCGCGCGACACTGTCGCTGACGGCGCTGTTGATGATCTCCGCCTGCGCGGCGGTGGGGCCCGACCCCACCGCCCTGCCCGACACCCGTGTCCAGGGCGCCTTCGCTGAAGGCGGCGGCGGCCCCGTGGGCCAGGTCGGCACCACGGCCTTCTGGTCGGGCTATCAGGACCGAACCCTGTCGCGGCTGATCGCGGACGGGCTGGACACCAGCCTGGACATCATCACCGCCAACGAACGCATCCGTGCCGCGGCGGCCGACCTTCAGGCGACCCAGCCCCTGGCGGCCCAGATCAGCGGAGAGCCCGCATCGGCCAGCCGCGTGCGGTCGGGCGGCGACGGTCAGGCGACCGGCTATACCAGCAGCGCCAACCTGTCGGCGGGCTTCGTGTTCGATCTGTTCGGGGGCGCGCGCCGGGCCCGCGAAGGGGCCGCCGCGGGCGTCGCATCGGCCGAGGCGCAGGCCCAGGTCACCCGGCTGGCATGGCTGGCCGAGGTCATCAGCGCCTATTCCGACGCACGCTACAACCAGCAGGCGCTGGCCCTGACCCGCGACACGATCGAGGCGCGCCAGGCCACCCTGAGCGTCACCCGCGACAGCCAGGCCCTGGGCCTTGCCACCGATTTCGACATCGCCCAGACCGAGGCGTTGCTGCAGACCGCGCAGGCCGACCTTCCCGCCTTCGAGGCACAATTCAACGCGCAGGTCTATCGCCTGTCGACGCTGCTGAACCAGCAGGCCGGGCCGCTGATGTCGCAGATGCAGGGCGGATCGGGCGCGCTGCGCATCCCGCCCGGCCCCGGCACCGGGGTACCGGCCGAACTGCTGCGCAACCGTCCAGACGTGCGCGCGGCCCAGCAGGATCTGGTGCAGGCGCTGGCGGCGGTGGGGGTCGCGACGGCGGACATGCTGCCCTCGCTGTCGCTGACGGGCACGGTCAGCGACACGGGCGGTGCGACGGGCTGGGGCTTTGGCCCGCGCATCAGCCTGCCGGTGGCCAATCAGGGCATCCTGGGCGCGACCCGCACCCGCCGCGTGTCCGAGGCGCGCCAGGCCGATCTGGCATGGCGTAGCCAGGTCGCGGCCTCGGTCGAGGATGTGCAGACCAGCCAGTCGAACCTGCGCCGCCTGCGCCAGCGCGTCGATGCGCTGGACCGCGCGGCGGCCAGCTATGACCGGGCCTATGCCCTGGCGCGCACGAACTTCGAGGCGGGCGCCCTGCCGCTGGTCGATCTGCTGGACGCCGACCGTCAGCGTGCCGCGGCACGCCTGCAGGCCGCATCGGCCCGCAACGACGCCGCCAAGGAATGGGCCGCGCTGCAGATCGCGACCGGCGCCGGTGCCGCCGTGGCGCGGATCGCCGACTAAGCCTGTGGCGGCAGCAGGTCGCTGCCGCCGCTTTCGTCCTTCAGCGCGATGCCGGTCGCGCCGATCCGACGCCCCTGCATCACCAGCCAAGCCAGCCGTTCGGCGGCGGCCTGATGGGACAGCCCCCCGTTCGGATGAATGTTCGACACGCAGTTGCGCGCGTTGTCGCGCAGCCCGATCCGGGGCGCATGGGTCAGATAGGCGCCAAGGCTGTCGGCCACCGACAGTCCGGGCCGTTCGCCGATCAGCATCAGCACCATGCCCGCCCCCGTGGCCGCCCCGATCGCATCGCCCAAGGCCACCCGCGCGCCCTGCGCCAGGATCACCGGACGCCCCGCCAGTTCCGGCAGGCAGGCGAGCAGCGCCCGCACCACGCCCGCGGCCTGCGCCATGACCGCGGGCGCGGACAGCCCATCCCCGATCACCACCTGCAGCGGCGCGTCCAGCCGGGGCAGGTCATGGGGCGCCAGCTGCCGCCCCAGGTCGGGGCGGCGCAGATAGGTGGCGCGGTCGGTCGCCATGCTGTCCACCCGCAGCACGGGCAGCGGGCCAAGGTCCCGCGCCAGCGCGTCCCAATCCACCTGCCCGTGGATCGCATCGCGCGCCGCCGCGTGGTCCTGCTGAAACCGCAACAGGTCCGGCAGGGCGGTCGGCCCGGCTCCCGCCTGCAGCCGCACCCGCGCCGGAGTCAGGGCGGACAGGCGGCGCAGGTCCGGCGCGCTCATGCGGACAGCCCAAGGCGGCGGGCCATCGCGCCGGTATCGGGCGATGCCCCACCCGCAAGGCCGAACGCATCCAGCCATGCCACGAATTCGGGTGCCGGGGTCAGGCCGGTGGTTTCGCGCAGATAGGCGATGTCCTCGAATGCCAGGCTTTGATAGCCCAGCATCACGTCGTCGGCGCCCGGCACGGCGATCACGAAATTGACCCCCGCCTGCGCCAGCAGCGTCGACAGCGTGTCCATGTCGTCCTGGTCGGCCGCGACATGGTTGGTATAGCAGACATCGACCCCCATCGGCAGGCCCAGCAGCTTGCCGCAGAAATGATCCTCCAGCCCCGCACGGATGATCTGCTTGCCGTCGAACAGGTATTCCGGCCCGATGAAGCCCACGACAGTATTGACCAGCAGCGGCGCATAGGCGCGGGCGACGCCCTGGGCGCGGGCCTCCATCGTCTGCTGATCGACGCCGTGATGGGCGTCGGCCGACAGGGCGGACCCCTGCCCCGTCTCGAAATACATCACGTTCTGGCCGACCGTTCCCCGCCCCGCCGCCAGTCCCGCCTGATGGGCCTCCTCCAGCATCGACAGGGTGATGCCGAAACCTTCGTTGGCGGCCTGGCTGCCCGCGACCGACTGGAAGATCAGGTCCACCGGAGCGCCCCGCTCCAGCAGGGTCAGGGCGTTGGTCACATGGGTCAGCACGCAGGTCTGCGTGGGGATGTCCAGCGCCTGGCGCATCTCGTCCAGGGCGGACAGCAGGGCGTGGCAGTTGGTCAGGTTGTCCGACGCCGGGTTGATCCCGATCACTGCGTCGCCCGCCCCCTGCAACAGCCCGTCCAGCACCGCGACCGCGATGCCGCGCGGGTCATCCGCCGGATGGTTGGGCTGCAGCCGCGAGGCCAGCACCCCCGCCCCGCCAATGGTGTTCCGGAATGCCGTGACGACTCGCACCTTGCGCGCCACGCGGATCAGGTCTTGGTTGCGCATCAGCTTGCTGACCGCGGCCACCATCTCCGGCGTCAGGCCGGGGGCGACGGCGGCCAGGGCCGCACCGTCCGTGGCGGGTGACAGCAGCCAGTCGCGCAGATCGCCCACAGTCATCGACGCGACCGGCGCAAAGGCCGCGCGGTCGTGGCCATCGATGATCAGGCGTGTGACCTCGTCATCCTCATAGGCAACCAGCGCATCGGACAGGAAGGTGGACAGTGGCAGGTCCATCAGCACGCGCCGCGCCGCCACACGTTCCAGCGCGCTGCCCGCCGCGATCCGGGCCAGCTGATCGCCCGACCGTTCCGGCGAGGCCGCGGCCATCACCGCAGCCAGGCTGTCAAAGCGAAATCTGTGGTCGCGCGCTATGGCGGCATACGTGGCCATGACCATCCCCGGTTGTCGGGGGACAGAATGACCCGAACGGCATCGGGGTCAAGGCATCGATGAAGGGGGGGTTGGTGCGGCCGAGAAGACTCGAACTTCCACTCCGGTTAAGGAACAGCGACCTCAACGCTGCGCGTCTACCAATTCCGCCACGGCCGCATCCGGGCAGTGCGCGCCTGATAGCCGAGGCAGATTGCAAAGAAAAGCGGTTTCTGCGGATGCCGACGGATGTTGACGGGGACGGACGAAGAGGCCACATCGCAACCATGGTTGAATGGATCATCAGCAGCGGCCTGACCGCGCATGCCGACGCCGTGGCCCTGATGGAGGATCGCGTGGCGCAGATCCATGCAGGCCAGGCCCCCGAGGCCGTCTGGCTGGTCGAACACCCGCCCTTGTACACGGCCGGGACCAGCGCCCGCCCCCAGGACCTGCTGGACGCGCGCTTTCCGGTGCACCAGACCGGGCGGGGCGGTCAGTACACCTATCACGGGCCGGGCCAGCGCGTGGCCTATGTCATGCTGGACCTGAACCGGCGCGGCCGCGACGTGCGCGCCTTTGTCGGACAGCTGGAGGGGTGGGTGATCGACGCGCTTGCCAGCTTCGGCGTGTCCGGCCAGATCCGCGAGGGGCGCGTGGGCGTCTGGGTGCCGCGTCCCGACAAGCCCCCCCTGCCCGATGGCCAGATGCGCGAGGACAAGATCGCCGCCATCGGCGTCAAGCTGCGCCGATGGGTCAGCTTTCACGGCATCGCCGTCAACGTGGACCCCGACCTGTCGCATTACGGCGGGATCGTGCCCTGCGGGATCAGCGGGCACGGCGTGACCTCGCTGGTCGATCTGGGGCTGCCGGTGGGGATGGCCGATCTGGACGTGGCGCTGCGCCAGGGTTTTGCGCGCACATTCGGCTAGGCGGCCGATCAATTCTTTTCATGCGACCTTTCGATGGCTGGATTTCCGGAGCGCGTTGGTCCTACGGTGCCCTTCGGGAGACCACGGCCCCTCCAGGGCCCAGCGAGGAACTACGCATGAAATCAGCCATTGTCGGCGCCCTGTTGGGCGCGACCCTAGCCATCCCCGCCGTCGCGCAGGAAGCGGGCGACGCCGCCGCGGGCGAGGGCGAATTCCGCAAATGCCGCGCCTGCCACATGATCCAGGACGACAGCGGGACCGACATCGTCAAGGGCGGGGCCACCGGTCCCAACCTGTGGAACATCGTCGGCGCGCCCATCGCCCACATGGAAGGCTTCAACTATGGCGACGGCCTGCTGGCCGCCAAGGAAGCCAACCCGGACATGGTCTGGACCGAGGAGGAGCTGGTCGCCTACGTGACCGATCCGACGGCCTGGGTGAAGGAAAAGTCGGGCGACGATTCGGCCCGCAGCAAGATGACCTTCAAGCTGAACCGCAACCAGGCGGACGTCGCGGCCTATCTGGCCTCGGTTTCGCCGGACGCGCCTGCCGAATGACCCTCTGACGCGGCCCCGTGCCGCCTTGGCGCCCCGGCCGGGTTTTTCGGACCCGGCCGGGGCGTTTGCCTCCGGGGCCACTGTGACGCATTGCCCGGTGCCCGCAGGTGGTCTAAAGAATACGTGATAATGACGGTCGACAGGCCGGATCGACGACATCTTGAGGGAGTTCGGGTATGGCAGACGCAGCCGCACACGGCCACGACGACCATCATGACACACGCGGGTTTTTCACCCGCTGGTTCATGTCCACCAATCACAAAGACATTGGTATTCTTTACCTTTTCACCGCCGGCCTGGCGGGCCTGATCTCGGTCAGCTTCACCGTCTACATGCGGATGGAACTGCACGAGCCGGGTGTGCAGTACATGTGCATGGAAGGCGCGCGATTCTTCGCGAATGCCGCGGCCGAATGCACCCCCAACGGTCACCTGTGGAACGTCATGATCACGTATCATGGCGTGCTGATGATGTTCTTCGTCGTCATTCCGGCGCTGTTCGGCGGTTTCGGCAACTACTTCATGCCGCTGCAGATCGGTGCGCCGGACATGAGCTTCCCGCGGATGAACAACCTCAGCTACTGGCTCTATGTCGCGGGCCTGCTGCTGGGCATCGCCTCGCTGCTGGCGCCGGGCGGCAACCAGCAGCCCGGTTCGGGCATCGGCTGGGTGCTGTACCCGCCGCTGTCGACGACCGAGGGCGGCTATTCGACCGACCTCGCGATCTTCGCGGTTCACGTCTCGGGCGCCTCGTCGATCGTCGGTGCGATCAACATCATCACCACCTTCCTGAACATGCGCGCCCCCGGCATGACGCTGTTCAAGGTGCCGCTGTTCGCCTGGTCGGTGTTCATCACCGCCTGGCTGATCCTGCTGGCCCTGCCCGTTCTGGCCGGCGCCATCACCATGCTGCTGATGGACCGCAACTTCGGCACGAACTTCTTCAACCCGGCCGGCGGCGGTGACCCGGTGCTGTACCAGCACATCCTGTGGTTCTTCGGCCACCCGGAAGTGTACATCATCATCCTGCCCGGCTTCGGCATCATCAGCCACGTCATCGCGACCTTCTCGCGCAAGCCGATCTTCGGCTACCTGCCGATGGTTCTGGCGATGGCCGCGATCGGGATCCTGGGCTTCGTCGTCTGGGCGCACCACATGTACACCGTCGGCATGTCGCTGACCCAGCAGAGCTACTTCATGCTGGCCACGATGACGATCGCCGTGCCCACGGGCATCAAGGTCTTCTCGTGGATCGCGACGATGTGGGGCGGCTCGGTCGAGTTCAAGACGCCGATGCTCTGGGCCTTCGGCTTCCTGTTCCTGTTCACCGTCGGCGGCGTGACCGGCGTGGTGCTGAGCCAAGCGCCGCTGGACCGCGTGTATCATGACACCTACTATGTCGTGGCGCACTTCCACTACGTGATGTCGCTCGGCGCGGTCTTCGCGATCTTTGCGGGCATCTACTACTGGATCGGCAAGATGTCGGGTCGCCAGTACCCGGAATGGGCGGGCAAGCTGCACTTCTGGGCGATGTTCATCGGTGCGAACCTGACCTTCTTCCCCCAGCATTTCCTGGGCCGTCAGGGCATGCCCCGCCGCTATATCGACTATCCGGTGGAATACGCCTTCTGGAACGCGATCAGCTCGTGGGGCGCCTATCTGTCCTTCGCGTCGTTCATCTTCTTCATCGGCGTGATGTTCTACACCCTGTTCGCCGGCAAGCGCGTCACCCAGAACAACTACTGGAACGAGTACGCCGACACGCTGGAATGGACCCTGCCCTCGCCCCCGCCCGAGCACACGTTCGAGCAGCTGCCCAAGCGCGAGGACTGGGACCGCAGCCCGGCCCACTAAGGCACATTCCTCGATGCCCTATCGTTGGACAGAAACGGCCCCGGACACGTCCGGGGCCTTTTTGCAAACCGTGACCCTGTGGCCGCACCGGTCGCTGCCCAAACGGGGCTTTGTGTGGTTCATCGGAACGACGGCCACGCTGCTGCTGCTGCCGATCCTGGCGGTTCTGGGGACGCAGGTGCTGTGGGGGCTGCTGCCCTTTATGATGGTGACGGTGGGGGGGGTCTGGATCGCCCTGCGCCAGACCTATCGCACCGGACAGACGCGCGAGGAGCTGGTCATGGACCGCAGCCGCCTGCAGATCCGGCGCAACGATCCGGGGCGCCCGGAGCGCCTGTGGCAGACCAACAGCTATTGGGTGCGCCCCGGCCTGCGCAATGGTCCGGTCGAGGCCTATCTGACCCTGTCCGACGGCCAGCGCGAGATCGAGCTGGGCGCGTTCCTGACCCCCGATGAGCGCCGCGACCTGTGCGACGAGCTGATGCGGCGGCTGGCGCGGCTGCGCTAGTCGTCGTCGGCGCGCTCCGGCAGGTCGTCGTGGTCGGTCTTGGCAAAGTCTTCCAGCTCTGCCTCGGTCATGCTGTGATACATGTCCTTGGACGCGCCCTGCAGATCGCCGACCTTCGTCTCGCCGCGCTTGGCGGACAGGGCGGCGCCTGCGGCGCGTTGTTGGGCTTTGGATCGTGCGGGCATGGGGTCACCTCCTGCCCGCACAACGCGTGATGCGACGCGCGGGTTTCAGGCCAGCAGGCGCGCCTTGACGGCCGGACCTACCGCAGCGAAATCCATCTGGCCGGCATGGCGCTCCTTCAGCGCGGCCATCACGCGACCCATGTCGCGGATGCCCTCGGCACCCAGATCGGCGATGGCCGCGTCGATCGCGGCGGTCGTCTCGACGCTGTTCATCTGGCGCGGCAGGAACTCTTGGATCACGCCGATCTCGTCCTCCTCCTTGGCGGCCAGCTCCAGACGGCCGCCCTCCTCATAGGCCTTGGCCGATTCCTGGCGCTGCTTGACCATGCGCGACAGGATCATGACCAGGTCGCCCTCGGTCAGGGTGCCGTCGGTGTCCCCGCTGCGCGCGGCGATCTCGCGGTCCTTGACGGCGGCGGCGATCAGGCGCAGCGTCGACAGCCGGGCGCTGTCGCGGGCCTTCATCGCCTCTTTGGTGGCGGCTTGCAGCTTGGCGCGCAGATCCATCTTCGTCTCCAACCCAAGGCGCGGGATGCGCCCGAAAGAACCGCATCTAGCCCCCCGGCGCCTGCGTTTCAAGCGCAGCTCCCGCGCCGCTGCGGGTTGACCTCGGGGCGTCCGCCCCCTATTCACCGGCTGATTTCATTCCAGAGGTGCCGACATGGCTGCTAAACCGACCGCCTGCTTGGCGCTTGCCGACGGGACCGTCTTCTATGGCATGGGCTTTGGCGCCCCCGGCGAGGTCGTCGCCGAGCTGGTCTTCAACACCGCGATGACCGGCTATCAGGAGATCATGACCGATCCGTCCTATGCCAGCCAGATCGTGACCTTCACCTTTCCCCATATCGGCAATACCGGCGTCACGCCGGAGGATGACGAGGCTCCCGATCCGGTCGCCAGCGGCATCGTCGTGCGGTGGGACCCGACCGAGCCGTCGAACTGGCGCAGCACGTCCGAACTGACCGACTGGATGGCCCGCCGCGGCCGCATCGGCATCGGCGGCGTGGACACCCGTCGCCTGACCCGCGCGATCCGTCAGCAGGGTGCACCCCACGTCGTCCTGGCGCATGATCCCGACGGCAATTTCGACATCGAGGCGATGATCGCCCGCGCCCGCGACTGGCAGGGCCTGGTCGGCCTGGATCTGGCCCGCGGCGTCAGCTGCGCCCAAAGCTATCGGTGGGATCAGGGGTCGTGGGAATGGGGCGCAGGCTTCGGCACCGCACCCGGCGACAAGCCGTTCAAGGTCGTGGCGCTGGATTACGGTGCGAAACGCAACATCCTGCGCTCTCTGGTGGCCCATGGCGCCGATGTCACCGTCCTGCCCGCCACCGCCACCGCCGAGGAGGTGATGGCGCACGAGCCCGAGGGCGTGTTCCTGTCGAACGGCCCCGGCGATCCGGCGGCCACGGGGGAATATGCCGTCCCGATGATCAAGGACCTGCTGGGCCGCGACATGCCGATCTTCGGCATCTGCCTGGGTCACCAGATGCTGGCGCTGGCGCTTGGCGCCAAGACGGTCAAGATGGGCCACGGCCATCACGGTGCGAACCACCCCGTGCGTGACGTCGAGACGGGCAAGGTCGAGATCACCTCGATGAACCACGGTTTCGCCGTCGATTCGCAAAGCCTGCCAGTTGGTGTGATCGAGACCCATGTCAGCCTGTTCGACGGCAGCAACTGCGGCATCCGCATGCAGGACAAGCCGGTCTTTTCGGTCCAGCACCACCCCGAGGCCTCACCCGGTCCCCAGGACAGCCTGTACCTGTTCAAGCGGTTCACCGATTCGATGCGCGCGCGCCGCGCCTGATGACGAATTCATCCCGTGCGACCGGATTTTGCCGGTCGCGCGGGATCGCTTAATCTTCTGTTAACGCATCACGTGCCAAGACGGGTCGATCCTGATGGGAAACGACCATGGCGCAGCCTGCCCCCCTGCCCCGGCCTGCCAACCTGCCCGATCCGGCCACCGCCGGCAGCGCCGTCCTGTGCGGGCCGACGCTGGCGCCGCGCGACCGGCGGTCGCTTGGGCAGATCCTGCTGGAAGACGGGGCCGTCGATCCAGGGGACCTGCTCAAGGCGACGGTAATCCAGCAAAAGCTGCGCCTGCGGCTGGACCAGGTATTGCTGGCCCAGGGGATGGTCCAGCCCGCCGCCCTGGCCCGCGCGCTGTCGCGGCAGTGGCGCACCACCGCTATCGACCCCGACGTGACGCCCGCCGACCCGCGGCTGATCGATGACGCGGGGGCCGGGTTCTGCCTGACGCACGGGCTGCTGCCTTGGCGGCGAATCGGCGGGGTGACCTGGATAGCGACGGCGCGGCCCGATGATTTCGCGGCCGTGCTGCCCCTGCTGCCGCGCCAGTTCGGCCAGGTCCGCATGTTGCTGTGCAGTGCGGACCAGGCCCAGGGCGGTGTGTTGAACTCCCGCCGGACCCGCCTGATCCGCGAGGCCGAGACGCGCGTCCCCGCCATCGAAAGCTGTCGCACGCAGGACCAGGCCCGGACGGCACGCCTGGCGATCGCGGCGCTGGCCCTGACCGCGGCCGGCCTGATCCTGGTCCCGACGCTGATCGTGGGGCTTCTGACCTTCTGGGCGGTGCTGACCCTGCTGACGCAGAGTGGGCTGAAGCTGGCGTCGTTCCTGGCGGCGCGGCGGGCGCTGCGCGAGCAGGATGCCCGTGCGCTGGCCATCCGACAGGGTCATCCCGTCCCCCCGCTGATGGAGGCTGCGCTGCCGCTGATCTCGGTCATGGTGCCGCTGTTTCACGAAAAGGACGTCGCGGGCAAGCTGGTCGCACGGCTGGCACGTCTGGACTATCCGCGGGAACTGACCGACATCCTGTTGGTGATCGAGGCCAGCGACGAGATCACCGAGGCCGCGCTGGACGGCGTGCGCCTGCCGTATTGGATCCGCGTCGTGCGGGTGCCCGACGGGCCGATCAAGACCAAGCCCCGGGCGCTGAACTATGCGCTGAACTTCTGCCGCGGCCAGATCGTGGGCATCTGGGACGCCGAGGACCGACCCGATCCCGATCAACTGCACAAGGTTGCGCGCCGCTTTCATGTCGCGCCTGCGGACGTCGCATGCCTGCAGGGAGCGCTGGATTACTATAACCCGCGCACCAACTGGCTGGCGCGTTGCTTTACCATCGAATACGCAAGCTGGTTCCGCATCCTGCTGCCAGGGGTGGCGCGGCTTGGGCTGATCGTGCCCCTGGGCGGCACAACCTTGTTCTTTCGCCGCCACCTGCTGGAACAGGTCGGCGCATGGGATGCATGGAACGTGACCGAGGACGCCGATCTGGGCGTCCGCCTGGCCCGGCGCGGATACCGGACCGAGATCATCGAGACCACCACCGATGAGGAGGCGAACTGCCGCGCCCTGCCCTGGGTCAAGCAGCGGTCGCGCTGGCTCAAGGGATACGCGATGACCTGGGCGGTGCACATGCGCGATCCTGCGGCGCTCTACCGCGATCTGGGGGCGTGGCGCTTCTGGGGCTTTCAGGTCCAGTTCCTGGGGGCGCTGTCGCAATACCTTCTGGCACCGATCCTGTGGAGCTTCTGGCTGCTGACCTTCGGCCTGCCGCATCCGCTGCGCGCACCGCTGGAAACCGGGGTGGGCTCCTGGGCGATCGTCGGCCTGTTCGGACTGTTCGTCGCGTCCGAGGCGCTGAGCATCTTCGTCAGCATGCGTGCGGTCAGCGGGGCGAAGCACCGCCATCTGATGCCTTGGGTGCCGACGCTGCATCTCTATTTCCCGCTTGGATGCCTGGCCGGGTGGAAAGCCATCTACGAGGTCGTGGCCAAGCCCTTCTACTGGGACAAGACCGCCCACGGCCTGTTCGTCGAGGCGGCGGATGCCCCCGTCATCCCCCTGGCACCGGGCATGGTCTCGATCCCGGTCCTGGGCCAGATCGGCGGCCGGTCCCTGGCAGAGGTGGCGGCGGACCTGCAGAGCAGCGCCGGACAGGCCACCGCGGGACAGCCCAACCTGGTCCAGATCGATGCGCCGGCAGTCGAACCGGATGCCATGCGCTATCCTCAGGACCGCGCCGCCAGCGGCTAGTCGGGCGGACTTTCGTCCGACAGATGTCCCTCGACGAGGGCCTGCACCGTGGCGAAATCGTCGGACAGCCGATCACGCAGGGTATCGGGGCTGTCGGCCTCGACCTCGCGCAGCAGGAAATCCTGGCCTCCGCGCCCGATCACGTCCATGTCCAGCGGCCTGTCCGTCAACAGGCGGGCGGCGGCATGCACGCGCCACAATCCCCGCCAGATCGACGACAGGCGGTCCGCCTGTTCCGCCGTCAGCAGCCCCGCCCGGCGACCCGCCCGCAACTGCGCCAGCGTCGACCGCGCCGGATCGCCCGCCCGCAAGGCGCAGCTCTGCGCCACCAGGTCGATGTCCTGCAGCCGCCCGGCCCCCTGTCGCACGTCGAAGGCCCCGCCCGGCGGCTTCGCGGCGAACAGGCGGTCACGCATCTGGCCCGTGTCGGGCAGAACACGCGGATCGGTGCCGCGTTCGGCCAGCACCTTCAGGCGCAGGGTCTCGATCTGCTGGCACAGCATATCCGCATCGGGTCCGATCTGCGCGACGCAGCGTGCGCGGGTCAGGGCCAGATGCTCCCATGTCCAGGCCTCGGTCATCTGGTAGGTGCCGAAGCTGTCGATCGAGGTCGCCACCGGCCCCTGCCGCCCTGACGGGCGCAGCCGCATGTCGACCTCGTACAGCCGGCCTTCGGCGGTGGGCGCGGACAGGGCGGTGACCATCGCCTGCGTCAGACGGGCGTAATAGGGGCGCGCGGCCAGCGGGCGCGGCCCGTCCGAGGCATCGACCCCGTCCGCGTCATAGATCACGATCAGGTCCAGGTCCGACCCGGCGTTCAGCACCCGCGCGCCCAGGGAACCCATGCCCACCACGACCGCGCCGCGGCCCGGCGGCGGGCCATGGCGGCGCGCGAAATCGGCGGCGGTCACCGGCAGCAGCGCCGCCACGCAGGCGCCCGCAAGGTCCGAGTATTGCACCGCCGCCTCGTCCGCGCCGATCAGGCCGCGCAGGTGATGGACGCCGATACGGAACTGCCATTCATGCGCCCACCGCCGCGCCGCATCCAGCGCCCGTTCATAGCCACCGCCAGGCTGGCTCAGGGCCCGTTGCAGGACCGCGTCCAGTTCCTGAACCAACCCGGCCTCCCGCGGCCAGGGTGCGAAGAAGCTGCCTGCCAGCACGCCGTCCAGAACGGACGGATGGCGCGCCAGATAGGCGGCCAGCGCAGGCGCCGTCCCGCAGATGTCGACGATCAGGTCGATCAGCTGAGGATTGGCCTCGAACAGCGAGAACAGCTGGACCCCCGCAGGCAGGCCGGACAGGAAACTGTCGAAGCGGGCCAGCGCCTCGGCGGGGTGGCCCGCGCGGGCCATGCGCGACAAGAGCGGCGCCTCGATCCGGCGAAAGATCTGCCGCGCCCGGTCGGACCGCAGCGCGGCATAGGTCTGCCAGCGCTGGATCACCGCCCGCGATTCGTCCGACAGGTCGGGCAGGCTTTCGGTCGGTTCGGTCGGGGCGAAGAACCGTTCGGTCAGCGCATGCACGCGTTCCAGCCGCGATTTAAGCCGGGCGCACCAGGCTTGGACATCGCCCTCGCCCATCAGGGCGGCGATCGTGGCCAATCCCTGATCGTCCTTGGGCAGGCTGTGGGTCTGGGCGTCGTTCACCATCTGGATGCGGTGTTCGATGTCGCGATGTTCGCGGTAATGCGCCGTCAGTTCCTCTGCGACGTCCCGGGGGATCCAGTTCTTGGCCGCCAGCGCCGCCAGCCCGCCGACCGTGTCGCGGCATTGCAGGTCGCGGTCGCGCCCGCCCGCGATCAGCTGGCGGGTCTGGGTGAAGAACTCGATTTCGCGGATGCCGCCGCGGCCCAGTTTCAGGTTGTGGCCCGCCACCTCCAGCCGCCCGCCCAGACCCTTGTGGTCGCGGATGCGCAGCCGCATGTCATGGGCGTCCTGGATGGCCGCGAAATCCAGGTGCTTGCGCCAGACGAAGGGCCGCAATTCGCGCAGCAGCCGTTCGCCCGCGGCGATGTCGCCCGCCGCCGCGCGCGCCTTGATGAAGGCGGCGCGTTCCCAGGTCCGCCCCTCGGCCTCGTAATAGGCCAGCGCCGTGGCGGTCGAGATGCAGACCGGCGTCACCGCCGCATCGGGCCGCAGGCGAAGGTCGGTGCGAAAGACATAGCCGTGGTCGGTCACGTCGGACAGGGTCGCGGCCATACGCCGCGTGGCCCGGATCAGGGCGGCACGCGCCTCCATCTGGTCGACCTCGGCATAGGCGGTTTCGTCGAACAGGACGATCAGGTCGATGTCGGAGCTGTAGTTCAGCTCGCGCGCGCCGCCCTTGCCCATCGCCAGCGCGAAGATGCCGCCCGCATCGGCGTCCGTGGCGGGCAGCTTGCCGCGACGGATCTCGGTCGCGACATGGGCGCGCAGGGCCAGGTCGACGGCGCGGTCGGCCAGGTCGGACAGCGCGCCGGTCACCTGCTCCAGCGTCCAGACGCCGCCCAGATCGGCCAACGCCGCCAGCAGCGCCACCCGCCGCTTGGCGCGGCGCAGCGCCACGCCCAGGGCATCCGCGTCCAGCGATTGCAGGCCCGCAGTCTCGCGCGCGACGACGTCGTCATGGTCCAGACCATCGGGCAGCCAGTCGGCCTCGGACCGCAGCAGGCCGGCCAGATAGGGGCTGCTGCCCGCGGCGCCCGCGATCAGGTCGCGCATCCGGTCGGACAGGGTCGGGAACAGCGCCGCCGCATCCGCCCCGCGGGCGGCGTCGACGGGCAGCGGAAGGCGGGTGATGCGGGACTGAAAGCTCATGCGCGCCACCTTGCCGGGGTCGCCCCGGCCCGTCAACGCAACGCGCGGTAAACCATGTTGCGCGGAACCGGCGGGCCCGCTGCTTTCCACGCTTGGCCTGCCGGGAAATCGTTGCTAGGCTTTCGCGCACACCAACCCGCGATACGGAACCTTCTGCGCCCGCATGATCAGTCGCGACCTGACCAGATGCTGCAAGGGGCGCACCTGATGCGCCATACGCTGCCCCATGCGCCGCAGTTCTATGTGACCGCGCCACAGCCCTGTCCGTACCTGCACGGGCGGGCCGAACGCAAGCTGTTCACCGCGCTGCAGGGCGACAATGCGGCGGAACTGAACAACGCGCTGTCGCGGCAGGGATTCCGCCGGTCGCAGAACGTGCTTTACCGACCCAGCTGCGAAAGCTGCGTGGCCTGCATGTCGGCGCGCATCCGGGTGGCCGATTTCCGCCCCTCCAAGACGCAGCGCCGCATCACGACCCGCAACGCCGCCCTGCGCCGCCTGGCCACCAGTGCCTGGGCGACCGAGGATCAGTTCGAACTGTTCCGCCGTTATCTGGACAGCCGCCACGCGGATGGCGGCATGGCGGACATGGACATCTTCGAATTCGCCGCGATGATCGAGGAGACGCCGGTCAAGACCCGCGTCATCGAATACCGCTGCAGCGACGATGCGATGCCGGCGCTGGCGCAGGGCGATGATCACCTGGCCGGGGTCTGCCTGACCGACGTGCTGGATGACGGGCTGAGCCTTGTCTACAGCTTCTACGATCCGCTGCTGCGGCCGGCCAGCATGGGCACCTACATCATCCTGGACCATATCGAGATCGCCCGGGCCGCGGGCCTGCCCTATGTCTATCTGGGCTATTGGGTGCCGGGCAGCCGCAAGATGGACTACAAGGCCCGCTTCAGCGCGCTGGAAATCTACAAGGGTGGCGTCTGGCAGGATATCGGCAACCCCGAGGATCATTCGAACGAAGCGCATCCCCTGTCCGTCGATCCGATCGTCGAACAGGTCGCCCGTATCGCGCTGCCGCAATTCGACCGATAGCGTCCGTCAAACCGCGAAATAAAGTTTCAATTTCCGGCGTGCCTGCATCACTTTCTCCGCCAAATGCCATTGACCCTGTCCGAACCTGACCCTAGGTTGCGCCGACGCGGGGCCGCGACGGGTGCGCTTTGCGGGTGTTTTTGATGGATGGAGCAAGACGATGTCCCGAACAATGACGGGTGCGAGAATGGTGGTCGAGGCGCTGCGCGATCAGGGCGTCGATACCGTATTCGGCTATCCGGGCGGGGCCGTCCTACCCATCTATGACGAGATCTTTCAGCAGAACGACATCACCCACGTCCTGGTCCGCCACGAACAGGGCGCCGTCCACATGGCCGAGGGCTATGCCCGCGCGACCGGGAAACCGGGCGTGGTTCTGGTCACGTCGGGCCCCGGCGCTACGAACGCGGTCACCGGCCTGACCGACGCGCTGCTGGATTCGATCCCGCTGGTCGTGCTGTCAGGCCAGGTCCCGACCTTCATGATCGGCACCGACGGCTTCCAGGAGGCCGACACGGTCGGCATCACCCGCCCCTGCACCAAGCACAACTGGCTGGTCAAGGACACGGACAAGCTGGCCGCGACGATCCACAAGGGTTTCCACGTCGCCACCTCGGGCCGGCCCGGTCCGGTGCTGATCGATATCCCCAAGGACGTGCAGTTCGCGACCGGCACCTATGTCGGGCCAAAGCAGGTCGACACGGGCCGCTATCAGCCGACGAAGAAGGGCGATCTGGGCGCGATCACGCGCCTGGTCGAGCTGATCGAGCAGGCCGAGCGTCCGATCCTCTATACCGGCGGCGGCGTCATCAACTCGGGTCCCGGCGCCAGCCAACTGCTGCGCGAGCTGGCCGAAGCGACGGGCTTTCCGGTGACCTCGACGCTGATGGGACTGGGCTGCTATCCGGCATCGGGCGACAAGTGGTTGGGCATGCTGGGCATGCACGGCACCTACGAGGCGAACCTGGCCATGCATGGCTGCGACCTGATGATCAACATCGGCGCGCGCTTTGACGACCGGATCACCGGGCGGATCGCGGATTTCAGCCCCGGATCGGTCAAGGCGCATATCGACATCGACCCGTCGTCCATCAACAAGGTCGTGCGCGTCGACGTGCCGATCGTCGGGGACGTGGGCCATGTGCTGGAGGATCTATTGAAGGTCTGGAAATCGCGCGGCCGCAAGACGAACAGCGCCGCGGTCCAGCAATGGTGGGGCCAGATCGAGCAATGGCGGGCCCGGAAATGCCTGGCCTATCGCCCTAGCGACACGATCATCAAGCCGCAGCACGCGCTGGAACGGCTGGAGGCGCTGACCAAGGGCCACGACCGCTACATCACCACCGAGGTCGGCCAGCACCAGATGTGGGCGGCGCAGTACCTGGGCTTTGAAGGGCCGAACCGCTGGATGACCTCGGGCGGTCTGGGCACGATGGGCTATGGCCTGCCTGCATCCATCGGCGTGCAGATGGCCCATCCCGAGGCGCTGGTGATCAACGTCGCGGGTGATGCCAGCTGGCTGATGAACATGCAGGAGATGGGCACGGCGGTGCAGTTCCGCTTGCCGGTCAAGCAGTTCATCCTGAACAACGAGCGCCTTGGCATGGTGCGCCAGTGGCAGCAGCTGCTGCACGGCGAACGCTACAGCCAGTCCTGGTCGGACAGCCTGCCCGATTTCGTCAAGCTTGCCGAAGCCTTCGGCTGCGCCGGCGCGCAGGTGCGCGACCCCAAGGATCTGGACGCCGCGATCCAGCAGATGATCGATTACGACGGCCCCTTCATCCTGGACGTGCTGGTCGAGAAGCACGAGAACTGCTTCCCGATGATCCCTTCCGGCAAGCCGCATAACGAGATGCTGCTGGGCGAGGCCGAGACGCAGGGGGTGATCGAATCCGAAGGCGCGGTGCTGGTCTGAGACCGGCCGGAAAGAGAGCAGAACCATGAACGCTTTGAACATCCAGAAGGGCATGTCCAGCCATTCGGCCTATGACCTGCGCGATCCGCACGCCCCGCGCGAGGAGAGCCATACCCTGGCCGTCCTTGTCGAGAACGAGCCAGGCGTCCTGGCGCGCGTGATCGGCCTGTTCGCGGGCCGCGGCTATAACATCGACAGCCTGACCGTGGCCGAGGTCGACCACAGCGGCCACCGCTCGCGCATCACGGTGGTCACACGCGGCACCCCCGAGGTGATCGAGCAGATCAAGGCGCAGCTGGGCCGCATCGTGGTCGTCCACGAGGTCCACGACCTGACGGTCGAGGGGCCGGTGGTGGAACGCGAACTGGGCCTGTTCAAGGTGCGCGGCACCGGCGACAAGCGCGTCGAGGCGCTGCGCATCGCCGAGATCTTTCGCGCGAACGTGGTCGATTCGACGTTGGAAAGCTTTGTCTTCGAACTGGTTGGCACGCCGTCCAAGCTGGAGGCCTTTGCCGATCTGATGCGTCCTCTGGGCCTGACGGACCTGGCGCGCACCGGGGTTGCCGCACTGTCACGCGGCGCCTGATCGCACCCTAGCGCGCGGCCCCGCTGCGGGGTCGCGCATAGGTCGTCGCCGGGCGTCGGGTGGACGACGCCACGGATCCGCTCGGCACCGCATCCTGATGCGCCACGACGCGCAGGGCTGGCCGCGACGGCTGCTGTTGCTGCGAATCGGCCAGGATTCGCGGCAGCTGCAGACAGCTTTTCTCCGACAGCATGGTCACGTTCAGGGCATGGCGCAGGTTGCCGACGGTCCGGGTTTCCAGTTCGACCAGATCACCGGGCTGGGGCCATTCGCCGGGCCCGGCAAAATTCGCGGTTCCCTGCAGATAGGCCAGCGTTGCTTGATCTTCGCACCAGATGATCGCCTTTTCACGCGACCCGCTGCTCCATACGACAACCCCGATCATGGGCGCCCCTTCATAGAAAAGGCGCCGAAGCGCCGGATGGTATCGATTCAAGGATCTGTCTTGTGCAAACCTTTGCCGACTAAAGCAGAAAACCGCCGGTATGCCAGCTTTTTCCTTTCACCACGTGAATTTTATTGCAGCCGTAGGTTGTCGCGTTGCGGCACAGGCACAACCCCACCACCAGCCCTAGCGGATGCGCCCCGCCTGCACGTCGGCTACCGCGCGGCGGACCTGCGCCAGGCGTTGCGCGCGTGCAGGATGTGTGCCCAGGACGTGGTTCCCGGGATCGGGGATTCGCTGGAACAGGCCCGATCCGGTGATCGGGTCATAGCCCGCGTTCAGCGTGATGATCGCGCCAAGATAGTCGGCCTCCAGCTCCCATTCCTTGGAATAGTAGCGTGCGCCGACCGATGCACCGATCTCCTGCGCGCGGGCGATGGCGCCGGTGTCGCCGCCATAGGCAGAGGCCAGGCTGCCAAGGACGACGGCCGCGGCAGTGGCCGCCCCGGACTTGCGATCCAGGTGGTTCAGAATGTGGTGCGCGGCCTCGTGCCCCACGACAAAGGCGATTTCATCCGGGTTCTGGGTCTGCGCGATCAGTGACAGGGTAAAGCCCACGACCGGGCGCCCGTTGCGGTCGACGGTCTGGAACGCGTTCGGCTCCAGCCCCGGGCGGTCGTCGACGACGAACAGGAAATCGCAGCTGATCGGCGCGGTGCGGCGGTTCAGGCAGTCCTGGCGGACGGCCGGCTCCATCCGGCGCATCACTTGGACAAAGCTGCGCGCAGCGCCATCCGGCGTCGCCGCGTGCGGGGCCGACGGGGCCGGCAGGACCGGGACCTGCGGGACGGGCGCGGGCATGGGGGCGGTGCCGGGTGCGGGCAGCGGCGCACAGCCCGCGACGGCCACTGCCGCGATCAACCCTGCCAGCCAGCTGCGCGCCATCATCTGTCCCATCGTCCCTGCCCTGTTGCGCCGCCCCAGCGTCGGCGCGATCCTGTCGGCGCAGAATACCCCCTGCCCGTCCGGCGTAAACCCCGACCGCTTGCCGCAGCCCCCCTTTCACGCGATTGTCGGGCCTTTCCCAAGGAGATTCGGATGTTCACCATCGAACACGACTTCGACGCGACCGTGATCACCCTGATCGACGAGGCCGAGGCCCAGACACGCCCGCTGAACGAGGACGTCGTCATCCTGGGCTTTGACGACCGGGTGATTCTGGAACAGATGAGCGATGACGGCGAAGAGGTCGTGCGCATCACCCTGTCCATGCATCAGCTGACCGAACTGCGCCTTGCGCTGAACCTGCCCGAGGGCAATTACCGCATCGAGAAGGAAGGCTGACCGCCCGCCCGCGGCCAGCCTCTCGGCTACCGCCCCTGATCTTACAGGAGATCCGCATGGACCACCGCAACGACGCCGCCCTGCAGTTTCTGGCCACCCGCCGGTCCCACCCGCCCAAGATGATGACCGGCCCGGGCCCGGACCCTGACCAGCTGGCCGATCTGCTGACCCTGGCGGCCCGCGTGCCCGATCATGGAAAGCTGGAGCCGTGGCGCTTTGTCGTGCTGGGCCGCCAGACCCTGGAGGCGATGGCGCCGCGGCTGCGCGATGCGGTCCTGGCCGCGGGGCAGGACCAGGCGGCGGCGGACAAGGCGGCCTCGGCCATGGCGTCGCCGGTGATCGTGGCGGTGGTCTTCTCCCCGGTCGACAGCCCCAAGGTTCCCGAATGGGAGCAGGTCCTGTCGACGGGCGCGCTGTGCCTGGGGCTGGTCAACGCGGCGCTGGCATCCGGTTGGGGCGCCGCCTGGCTGACGGGCTTCGCGGCGCTGGACCAGTCCTTCTCGCAGGCGCATCTGGGCATCGCGGCGCATGAGCGCGTCGCGGGGCTGATCCATATCGGCACCCGCGGCGCGCAGCCCCCGGAACGCCCGCGCCCCGACATCGCCGCCAAGACCGAGTGGCGTCCATGATGCCCCTTCGTGCGCTTCGGCGGGGTTGGGCCGACCTGCTGCGCCCATCGGTGCTGCGGCTGGTGCTGCTGGGCATCGGGCTGACGCTGGTGCTGTTCGTGGCCCTGCAGGCGGCGATCTTCTGGGCGCTGCGGCTGTGGCTGCCGGGCGGGGTCACGCTGCCCTGGCTGGGCCAGATCGAGTTCGGTCAGGTGCTGTCCTGGGGATCGCTGGCGCTGTTTCCGGTGATGGGGATCTTCCTGATGGCCCCGGTCGCCGCCGGTTTTGCGGGCCTCTTCGCGGAAACCGTTGCCGAAAAGGTCGAGGCGATCCATTACCCGGACCGCCGCGGCACGTCGCTGGACTTCTTCGACGGGCTGCTGGAATCCGTGGCGGTCGTGCTGGCGGTCCTGGGGGTGCTGGTGATCAGCCTGATCCTGACGCCCTTCATCGGCCCCTTTGCGCCCCTGCTGTTCCTAGGCGCGAACGGCTGGCTGCTGGGGCGCGAGTACTTTCAGATGGCCGCCCGTCGCCACCTGGACGAAGGCCCGGCCAGCGACCTGCGCCGCGCCCATTCGGCGCGCGTGACCCTGACGGGCGTGCTGGTCGCGGTGGGCCTGGTCATCCCCGTGGTCAACATCGCCGTGCCGCTGCTGGCGGCGGCGGCCTTCACCCACCTGTTCCAGATGATCAGCGGATCCACTGGTCCAGGTTCGAGATATCCGCGCGCGTGATCACGCCGCCCAGGATGATCCACGCCAGCACGGCCCAGATGGCGCTGGTGATGGCCGTGGTCCAGATCAGCTTGCGCCGCCAGTTCACGCCCGACGGTGCGCCCGCATGGGTGCCGGGAATGACCTCTCCGGCATCGGCCTGACTGCGCTGCCCGATGGGCATGACGCAGAACAAGGTCAGGAACCACAGCGAGGCGAACAGAACGATACCGCCGGTCAGGTTCATCAGATTTGCTCCAGTTCGATCAGGCAGCCGTTGAAATCCTTGGGGTGCAGGAACAGCACAGGCTTGCCGTGGGCGCCGATCTTCGGCTCTCCGGTGCCCAGGACGCGGGCGCCTTGTGTCTTCATGTGGTCGCGCGCGGCGATGATGTCATCCACCTCGAAGCACATGTGATGGATGCCGCCCGACGGGTTCTTGTCCAAGAACCCGCGGATCGGGCTGTCGTCGCCCAGGGGATACAAAAGCTCGATCTTGGTGTTCGGCAGTTCGATGAACACGACGGTCACGCCGTGGTCGGGTTCGTCCTGGGGCGGGCCGACCGTGGCCCCCAGGGTGGTCTGGTACTGCGCCGCCGCCGCCTGCAGGTCGGGGACGGCAATGGCGACATGGTTCAGGCGACCGATCATCGTCACATCCTCCGTTTCAGGCGGTTCTAAGCCTTGGGCGCGCCGCGGGAAAGGAAAAGCATCGCCGTTAACCGGTTCTTAGCGAATCTGGGCTTAACTGGGCGTGAAGACGTGGATGGGGACACAGACATGCTGACGGATATCACGGCCGACACGCCCAAGCCCTTGCCGCAATGGCGTTTGTCGCTGCCCAACAGACCGCTGACAGGCCTGACGGTGCTGGTGATCGAGGATTCGCGCTTTGCCAGCGAGGCCGTGCGGCTGCTGTGTCTCAAGTCCGGTGCGCGGATTCGCCGCGCGGATTGCCTGCGGTCCGCGGCGCGTCATCTGCGCAGTTATCGTCCGGCGGTGGTGGTGATCGACCTGGGCCTGCCCGATGGCGACGGGGTCGCGCTGATCGCCGAACTGCACGCCGCCGAACTGCGGGTGCCGGTGATCCTGGCGATGTCCGGCGATCCCGACCGTGCGTCCGAGGCGCTGGCGGCGGGTGCGGACGGGTTCCTGCCCAAGCCGGTCGAGAGCCTGGCGGTGTTCCAGCAGGCGATCCTGCGGGTGCTGCCCGCCGATACCGGGGCGATGACGCTGCGGGCGCTGCCCGACGACGTGATCCAGCCCGACCCCTCGGGCCTGCGCGACGATCTGGCCCATGTGGCCGAGGTGCTGTCCAGCGCCCATGACACGACCGAGATCGACTATATCGCCCGCTTCCTGGCCGGCGTCGCCCGCTCGGCGCACGACCCCGCGCTGGAGGCTGCGGCCACCGCCCTTGCGCGCGACTATAACGCGGGCCACGCGCTTGCGACGGATCTGGCCCGCATCAGCGGCATGGTCCAGGACCGCCTGTCCCGCGTGGCCGAGATGTAGGATCAGGCGGTCATCCGCGGATCGGACCCCATGTCCAGTCCGGGAAAGACCGACCCCTCCAGGGTGGCACGATCGATGCCGAACTTGGCGTGCATCGCCCAGGCCGCATAGGCGCGAATGTCGCGCAGCGGCATCAGGTCGCGCCCGTCGTACAGGTCGCCCTCTGCCAGACCCGGCCAATCGCCCATCATCCGCCCGCCGCGCACGGCGCCCCCCGCCACCAGCAGCGTGCCCCCGGTGCCGTGATCGGTCCCCGCCGATCCGTTCTCGCGGACGGTGCGTCCGAACTCGGTCATCGCCATGACGGTGGTGCGGTCCCAATTCGCGCCCAGATCCGCCTTCAGCGTCAGGATCGTGTCGGCCAGCCGCCCCAGCATCCGCGGCAGCGACCCCGCCTGCCCCGCATGGGTGTCCCACCCGCCGATGGAAAAGCTGGCGATCCGCGTCTGGCCGTTCAGGCGGTCCGCGGCAAAACGCGCGATCTCCAGGTGGTCCTGTCCCGGCTTGCCGGTGGCAAGGTCCGGCGACAGGCTGGCCACGATCTCCATCGCCTGCGCACTGGCGTCGCGGAACAGCGGGTCATCGTGATAGATGCGCGTCAGCAGCTGCTCGGCCTGCGGGCTGAGGTCCATCTGCGCCTTGGGGGTCCAGCTTTTGGCCGGGGCCTGCCCCTGCAGGATGCGCATCTGCGAGACCCCTACAGAATAGGCGGTCTCCGACGCCTGCCCCGGCATCGCCTGCAGCAGCCGGTTCAGCCAGCCGTCCTGCTGGGCATCCAGGTCCAGGTCGGTGCCGGTGCCGGCCTCCAGCATGGTCTGGCCGTCGAAATGGCTGCGCTTGTCGCGATAGGGCGTCGAGACAGCGGGCGCGAAGGCCAGCTGCCCGGCCTGCCACAGCGGCAAAAGGTCCGACAGGCCCGGATGCAGCGCAAAGAACCCGTCCAGATCGGTGGCGCCGTGATCGGGTCCAAGCGACAGGGTCTGGCGCAGCCCCCGAAGTGCGGGGTCGCCATAGGGCTGAAACGCGTCCAGCCCGTCCATCGCGCCGCGCAGGATGATGACCACCAGGCGATTGTCGCCCGGCGCCGCCGCGAAGGTCGCCGACGACAGCAGCGGATGCGCGGCGGCCGAACAGCCGATCAGCGCCGTCGATTTCAGGAACAGCCGCCGAGACAGCATCGCGTCACCTCCGGTTGAAATCGGCCGAGGCCAGGATCAGGGCCACGCCCTCGGCCTGGCTTTCGGCGCGCGGGACCGCCCAGGACAGCGCCTCGGACGCAGTGTCGCCCAAGGCCGCACGCAGCAGCTGGCGCGCGTCGGGCAGCGGGTCGGTCAGCCGCGACGGCGCGCTCAGCGCCCAGGTGATGCGCATCGCCAAGCCCTGCGGGCTGGCCCAGGCCGCCTGATCCTCGGGCCAGCCATCGGGCCCCAGGGGGCTGCCCCAGGCCTGCCCCATGGCGGTCATCGGTTGCATCAACAGACGCTGCAGCTGGCCCGGCTTCATGTCGCGGACCTGCCGCCCGTCGACGCCAAGGCCGCGCAGGGCGGCCACCAGAAAGTCGAAGGGCTGCCGCATCTTCCGGCGGAACTGCTGCCGCAACTCCGGCGCCTCTGCCAGCGCCAGGTTCATCGCGCCCAGATCGCCGCTCGTATCGGCGAACACGGCCGCCAGCCGGTCGACCAGCGGCTGCGGCGGTTCGTCCGCGACGAAATGCACGGCCATCTTGCGGGCGATATGCCGGGCGGTCGCAGGATGGCGGGCCAGATCGGCGATGACCCCGCGAATATCGTCCAGACTGGCGCGACCCCCGCCATAGCGGACGCCCAGAACCGTCTCGACCCCCGGTTCGGCCTGGCCGGGACGGAAGATGCCCGTCTGCCGGGGGTGATAGGCCAGTCCGGTCAGCAGTTCGGCCAGCTGCGTCACGTCCTGCTGGGAGTAATCGGCCCCCACGCCAAGGCTGTGCAGCTCGATCATCTCGCGCGCCAGGTTCTCGTTCAGTCCCAACGGCTTGTCAGGATTCCTGCGCGCGCGGGCCGAGTTGGGGCCGACCGACCGGTCCTGATCCAGATAGCGAACCATCGCCGGATGGGTTTCGGCCGCCAGCATCATGTCGGCGAACCGACCGGTCAGATGCGGACGGATCGCATCCTGCACAAAGGCGTCGGTCATCAGGTTCCAATAGACCGTGCCACCGGTGACGGTGAAATGATCGGCCCAGAACCAGACCAGACGTTCCCCAAAGCCGGAAGGGTCATCGACTGCGCGCGCAAAACGGTTCTGGATCGCCGCACGATAGATGCCGCCCAGCCTGCGCCGATAGGCAACATCGCGATCGCGGGCGGCAGGATCGCCGGCGCGGGCGGCGGCGCCAAGGTCAAGGCCCTTGTCCTGCCAGGCGCGGACCTTGTCCAGCGTCACGGCCTCCGACCCGAACCGCGTGGACGCCGCAACCGATGCCGCCATTCCCGACGGGTCGGCGGGCGGTGTCAGGCGCGGCGACAGGCCGAAGCCAAGGCGGATCGCGGCGATTTCAGCATAGGACGGCATCGGGCGACAGGCTCCGGCTGGTGCTGCTGTGCAGCATCATGCCATGTCCGCCGCCCGGGGTCAGGTCACTCTTTCGGCAACGCGCGCAGACGCAGGTCGCGCATCTGTTCGTTGGTGGGCTCTGACGGGGCACCCATCATCAGGTCCTCGGCGCGCTGGTTCATCGGGAACATGATGACCTCGCGGATGTTCTGCTCGTCCGCCAGCAGCATCACGATGCGGTCGATGCCCGCGGCACAGCCCCCGTGCGGCGGCGCGCCATAGCGGAACGCCTTGACCATGCCGCCGAACCGCTTTTCGACCTCGGATGCCGGATAGCCGGCCAGCTCGAACGCCCTGAACATGATCTCGGGCTTGTGGTTGCGGATCGCGCCGCTGATCAGCTCATAGCCGTTGCAGGCCAGGTCGTACTGGTATCCCAACACCTCCAGCGGGTCGCCGCTCAGCGCCTCCATCCCGCCCTGCGGCATGCTGAAGGGGTTGTGGCTGAAGTCGATCTTGCCGTCGTCGGTCTTCTCGTACATCGGGAAATCGACGATCCAGGCGAACTTGAACTGGCTTTCGTCGATCAGGCCCAATTCACGGCCGATTTCCGTGCGGGCGCGGCCCGCGACGGCCTCGAACTGGTCGGGATGGCCGCCCAGGAAGAAGGCCGCATCACCCTCGGCCAAGCCCAGCTGCGTGCGGATCGCCTCGGTCTTCTCGACGCCAAGCGCCTTGGCGATGGGACCGGCAGCCTCGGTCGTGCCGTCCTCGGCCTTGCGCCAGATGATGTAGCCCATGCCCGGCAGGCCTTGGCTCTGGGCAAAGGCATTCATGCGGTCGGCGAACTTGCGGCTGCCGCCGGTGGGCGCGGGAATGGCGCGGACCTGCGTGCCTTCCTGTTCCAGCAGCTTGGCGAAGATGCCGAAGCCCGACCCGCGGAAGTGATCGCTGACCACCTGCATCTCGATCGGGTTCCGGAGGTCCGGCTTGTCGGTGCCGTATTTCAGGAGGCTCTCGGCATAGGGGATCAGCGGCCAGTCGGCGTCCACGCGGCGGCCGCCGCCGAACTCCTCGAACAGTCCCTGGATGACCGGCTGGACGGTGGCAAAGACGTCCTCCTGACGGACGAAGGACATCTCCATGTCTAGCTGATAGAAGTCGGTCGGGCTGCGGTCGGCGCGCGGGTCCTCGTCGCGGAAGCAGGGGGCGATCTGGAAATACTTGTCGAAGCCCGCGACCATGATCAGCTGCTTGAACTGCTGGGGCGCCTGCGGCAGGGCATAGAACTTGCCCGGATGCAGCCGCGACGGCACCAGGAAGTCGCGCGCGCCCTCGGGGCTGCTGGCGGTGATGATCGGCGTCTGGAATTCGGTGAAGTTCTGGTCCCACATGCGGTTGCGGATCGACCGGATGACCTTGGACCGCAGCATGATGTTGTTGTGCAGGCTGTCGCGGCGCAGGTCCAGAAAGCGATAGGCCAGCCGCGTCTCCTCGGGATAGTCCTGGTCGCCGAAGACCGGCAGGGGCAGTTCGTCCGCGGGGCCCAGCACCTCGATCTCGGTGGCATAGACCTCGATCTCGCCGGTGGGCAGCTTGGCGTTGACCAGCGACGCGTCACGCATCTTGACCCGGCCGTCGATGCGGATGACGGTCTCTGCCCGCAGCTTGTCCATCGCGGCAAAGGCCGGGCTGTCGCTGTCGGCCAGCACCTGCGTCATGCCGTAATGGTCGCGCAGGTCGACGAACAGCACGCCCCCGTGGTCGCGGACCCGGTGGACCCAGCCCGACAGGCGGACGGTGGTTCCGGCATCGGCGGCCTTCAGGTCGCCGCAGGTATGGCTGCGATAGGCGTGCATGAGCGTTTTCCCCAGTTTTTCAGCCCCCGCACAAAGCGCGGGCCGGGCGGGAAGTCAACCTCTTAGAGCAGGCCTTCAGAACGGCCGCACCACGTTGCCGGTGTAGAAATAGACGCCCATGCCGATGGCGAACAGCACGTTCCCGGCCACCGCATGCAGCGCCCAGGCCGCCGGAAAGCCGTGCCGCAGATAGGCGCGGGCAAAGAACCAGCCGCCCACGAAGGTCATGATCGCCACGATCCAGGACCAGTACATCAGATGCGCGAACGAAAAGATGGCCGCGTTCAGCGCGATGGCCGCCCGCCCCTGGGGCAGGATCGCACCGTAGCGGTGAAAGAACAGCGGTCGGAAGATCAGCTCCTGCGGCAGCGCCGACAGGATCGGATAGAAGGTCCAGATGACCAGCAGGAATTCGGGCCGGTTGCGGGGGATCGAGAACAGCGCCTCGGGGCGCATCCAGGCCAGGATCAGCCAGCCCGCCGCCAGCGTCGCCAGCGCGATGCCCGCCAGCTCCTGCCACGGCATCCGCCGCCAGCCCCGCACCAGCACGCGCCAGCGGAACCCGCCGGTGATCCACAGCAGCGCCATTCCGGCCAGGCTGAACACCGCCAGCGCGGTGAACAGCTGATCGGGCGGCAGGAACAGTGCGATGGCCAGCGGCGCCCCGACATAGAGCGCCGCGAACTCGACCTGCAGCCAACGCCGCGGGGCTAGCGAACCAGACGCGCCTGCAACCATCGCGCCCAATCCGCAGCCGAGCCCGCAAAGGCGTTGATGTCCGTGTCACCGCGGATGCCCGGAACGATGCCCGTGCCGGTATACTGCCAGAACGTCCAGCGCTGGCCCGGATAGGTGACACTGGGATGATCCGCGACCGAGCGCAGCCAGAACTCGGCGTTCATGCGGCCCATCTGGTTCTCGCGATAGAAATCGACGGTGGTGTAGATGATCGGGCGCTGGCCGTAATGACGGCCGACGATCTGCATGAAGACCTCGGCCTCGCGCAGGACCTCGGCAGCCGGGGGGCGGCGGGGACAGTTGCGCGAATTGGTCCATTCCATGTCCAGGACGGGCGGCAGCGACCCGGCCTCGCGCGGGACGTTCTGGATGTACCAATAGGCGTTCTCGGCGCCAGATCGGCAGAAATAGTAGAAATGATAGGCGCCCCGCGGGATCCGGGCCTGCGCGGCCTCGTACCAGTAGCGGCGGAAGTTCGGGTCGGCGTGATCGCCCCCCTCGGTCGCCTTGATGAAGGCGAAGCTGATGCCCGCGCCGCGCACCCGGTTCCAGTCGATGTCCCCTTGCCAGCGCGAGATGTCGATACCGTGCACCGCATGCCCATAGGGCGCGCCGTTGCGCCACTGGTGCGGCGCGCGGTCGCCCAGCTGCGGGTTCGCCCCAGGTCCGGGTGCGACCTGATAGCCGCCAGGCGCCTGCCCCCGTGGCGGCGTCCGTCCGCAGGAGACGGCGAATGTCACCACCGCCAACCCCAGCAACAGCTTTGTCAGAAATTTCATGCCTGCCCCTTCTTCTGTCCGAAGATACCGCCCGCGGCGCTTTGCGCGCCATTCTGTGGCCGTTATCTCAAACCCGTGAGGCAATGTCATCGGTCCAAGCCGGTCACGGTTGCGTCAGAAGAACGCCCGGACCATTTCGGGTCCGGGCGCGGGGAACGCGGAATGTGGGCGCGGCTCAGTTCGCGGGGGCGGGGGCGTCGTCGCCTGCGGGCCGGTCGGCGGTGCCGGTGGGGGCGGCGGTGCCATCGGCCGGGGTATCCGCGCCGGGCGTGGTGGGTTCGCCGACATCCTCGCCCAGACCCTCGGCATCGCTGATCGGCGTGTCGGCGGGCGGGGCGGTCGTGGCGATGCCATCTTCCTGCTCGTCCACGCCGGGCGTGAAGACGAAGAACACCAGTGCCGCCACGACCAGCGCGACGATGATGGCGATGATCGCGGGCTTGTGGTTGCGCGCGGCTTTTTCCGGCTCGTGGTTGTGGGACATGGGATCACTTTCCTGTTGGACTCGCAAGGAAACGTGGCCGGGGGTGGGCGGTTCCGCAACAGCTTGGCAAACCCCGCGCCCGTCTGCCATGAAGGCCCGACACCCGCCCCGATCAGGACCCGCGCCGATGACCGATCCCACGCTGCCCCCCGGACTTGTCGCGGACGGCCCTGCGACAGCACGCCGCGCCTTCGTCACTCTGGTCAGCAATGCCGCCTACCTGCCCGGCGCCGAGGCGCTCCTGCGTTCCCTCAGGCTGACCGGAACCTCCGCCGATCTGGCGGTGATGCATCGCGGCCTTGATGCGGATGCGCTGGCGCGCCTGTCCGCGCTTGGCGCCCGGCTGATCCGGGCGGACCTGCTGCCCACGTCGGACGCCTTCGACCAGGCCCATGCCCGCGACGCGCTGCACGCACGGGCCGCATTCCTCAAGGGCGGAAAGCCGGATTTCCATACCCCCTTGGACAATTTCATCAAGTTGCGGCTGTGGCAGCTGGACTACGACGCCTGCGTCTTCATCGACGCCGACGCGATCGTGCTGCGCCCGGTCGACAAGCTGTTCGATTTCCCGGAATTCTGCGCCGCGCCCAATGTCTATGACGGGCTGGACGGGTTCGGCCGGATGAATTCGGGTGTCTTCACCGCACGCCCCGATCCCGCGACCTTTGCCGCGATGATGGCCCGTCTGGACCGGCCGGGCGCGTTCTGGCGGCGCACGGATCAGACCTTCCTGCAGGAGTACTTTCCCGATTGGCAGGGGCTGTCGATCCACCACAACCTGCTGCAATACGTCTGGACGCACATGCCGCAGCTGTGGGACTGGACCCAGATCCGCATCCTGCATTTCCAGTACGAAAAGCCTTGGCAGGATCACCCCAAGGCCGACAGTCTGCGCCCGCTGATCGACCTCTGGCGCCAGATCGCGGTGGGCGGACCCGTGCCCGACCTGAACGCCCTGCCCGGCCCGCCCGCCTGATGCGCGTGGCCCTGACCGGCGCGTCCGGGATCGTCGGGCGCTATGCCGCGCGCGCCCTTGGCCGGGCGGGCCACGACGTCACGCCCCTGGACCGGGCCCATGGCTGGGCGTTGGGCGACCCTGCGACGCTGCAGGGCCATGACGCCCTGATCCACTGTGCCTTCGCCCACGCGCCGGGCCGCTATCGCGGCGGAGAGGGCGACGACCCCGCGGCCTTCATCGCTGCCAACCTGGACGGTACGCGTGCCCTGTTCGATCAGGCCGTGCGGCATGGCGTCGGGCGGGTGCTGTTCCTGTCCTCGCGCGCGGTGCATGACGGTCATCCGTCGGGGATGCGCCTGCCCGACGACCTGCCCGCCGCGCCGACCACGCTCTACGGACAGGTCAAGGCCGGGGCAGAGGCGCATCTGGCATCGCTGCCGCTGGCCGGCTGCGCGATCCGCGCGACCGGCGTCTATGGTCCCGGCCCCGCGCATAAATGGCGGACGTTGTTCGCTGATTACCTGTCCGGTCGCCCCATCGCCCCGCGCATCGCGACCGAGGTTCACGCCGCCGACCTCGCCCGGGCGCTGGTCCTGCTTCTGTCGACGGGGGTGCTGCCATCCACCGTCAACTGCAGTGATCTTGTGCTGGATCACCACGACCTGCTGGCGATCGTCCGCGACGCCACCGGCAGCCGTCACCCGTTGCCCCCGCGTGCCGATGCGTCACGCCTGCGCGTTCCGGACTGCACGGCACTGATCGGCGCCGGATGGCAACCCAGGGGTGATCGCCTGCTGCGCCGCACGATCCGTCGATTGCTGCGGGACTAGGTCACGGATCAGCGACGCCTTCGGGGGGTCCGGGGGGCAGCGCCCCCCGGCGTCGCGGGACGCAATCAGCCTCGCCGGATCGACGCCATGCCCAGCACCCGCGCCCGCTTGCGCGGATCGCTGTCGAACAGCGCCGCCAGCTGCTCCGTGATCGCCCCGGCCAACTGCTCCGCATCGGTGATCGTCACGGCCCGCTGGTAATAGCGGGTGACGTCATGGCCGATGCCGATCGCCAGCAACTCGACGGCGCGGCGCTTCTCGACCATGGCGATCACGTCGCGCAGGTGGCGTTCCAGGAAGTTGGCAGGGTTGACCGACAGGGTGCTGTCATCGACCGGCGCGCCGTCCGAGATCACCATCAGGATCTTGCGTGCCTCGGGACGGCGGGTCAGGCGCTTGTGCGCCCATTCCAGCGCCTCGCCGTCGATGTTCTCCTTCAGCAGCCCCTCCTTCATCATCAGCCCCAGATTGGGGCGGACGCGGCGCCAGGGCGCATCGGCGGACTTGTAGACGATGTGGCGCAGGTCGTTCAGGCGGCCGGGCTGGGCCGGACGGCCCGCGGCCAGCCACGCCTCGCGCGACTGCCCGCCCTTCCAGGCGCGCGTGGTAAAGCCCAGGATTTCGACCTTGACGTTGCACCGCTCCAGCGTCCGGGCCAGCACGTCGGCGCAGATCGCCGCGATGCTGATCGGACGCCCGCGCATCGACCCGGAATTGTCGATCAGCAGCGTCACGACCGTGTCGCGGAACTCGGTGTCCTTCTCGATCTTGAAGGACAGCGGCATGGTCGGGTTCGCCACCACGCGCGCCAGGCGGCCGGCGTCCAGGACGCCCTCCTCCTTGTCGAACTCCCAGCTGCGGTTCTGCTGGGCCTGCAGGCGGCGCTGCAGCTTGTTGGCCAAGCGGCTGACCGCCCCCCGCAACGGTTCCAGCTGCTTGTCCAGATAGGCGCGCAGGCGCTCCAGCTCGGCAATGTCGGCCAGATCCTCGGCGCGGATCTCCTCGTCCCAGGTCTGGGCAAAGACGCGGTAATCGGGGCTGGCCTCGCTGACCGGGGGCGGCAGGTCGGGCGGGCTGTCCTGATCGGGCATCTCCGCCTCGTCCGCCATCTCGTCCTCGGCGGTGTCGTCCATGCCGACCTGGGCCTGGCGCTCGTCCTGGGTCTGCTCCTGGCTGCGCTCGGGGCTGGCGTCGCTCTCCTCGCTGTCGTCCTGATCCTGCGATTCGCTGTCGCCGGATTCCTCATCCTGCTCGGCGCTCTCGTCGCTGTCGTCATCTTCGGGCTGGTCCGGATCCTCGCCCAGCTGGTCGCCATAGCCCAAGTCGGTGATGATCCGCCGCGACAGCCGAGAGAACGCGGCCTGATCCGCCAGCGCATCGTTCACATCCGCCAGCGCCCCCGAGGCCTGGCTCTCGACAAAGGGCCGCCACAGGTCGGCGACATGCTGCGCGCCCGCAGGCAGCGCCCGCCCGGTCGCCGCCTGGCGCAGGATGTAACCCGCCGCCACCGACAGCGGCGCATCGGCAGGGGCCTTGATCTGGGCATAGCCCTTCTTGTCGGCCTCGGCGCCGATCTTGGCGTCGATGTTGGACAGCGCCCCCGGCATGTCGCGCGCGCCAAGCGCCTCGCAGCGCGCGGTCTCCAGCGCCTCGTACAGCTCGCGGGCCATCGGGCCCGCGGGGGAATAGCGGGCATGGGTGCCCGCATCGTGGTGGCGCATCCGCATGGCCAGCGCGTCGGCCGTGCCGCGCGCCAACAGCACCTCGTCGCGGCCCATGCGGCGGCTGATCTGCGGCAGGCGCATCGTGTCGCCCGCAACCCCGGCCGGGTCCGCGCTGAAGGTCACGTTCAGTTCGTGTTCGCCCGCCAGCGCGCGCGTCGCCTCGGTCAGGGCCTTCTTGAACGGGTCGGCGGGGTTGTCGGATTTCTTCATCTGCGGATGGCCCCCTTGGCCGCGCGGGCCTCAGCCCGCCTTGGCGGCTGCGCTTTCCGGCAATTCCTCGTCGAACAGGCGCTGATAGAACTCTGCCACGGTCTGGCGTTCCAGCTCGTCGCATTTGTTCAGGAAGGTCAGGCGGAACGCGTATCCCACGTTGTCGAAGATGCGCGCGTTCTGCGCCCAGGAAATGACCGTGCGCGGGCTCATGACGGTGGACAGGTCGCCCTGCATGAAGGCGGTCCGCGTCAGATCGGCCAGCGTCACCATCTGGTTGATGGTCTTGCGGCCCTTCTCGGTGTTGTAATGCGGCACCTTGGCCAGCACGATCGCGGCCTCGGCGTCGTGACGCAGATAGTTCAGCGTCGCGACCAGCGACCAGCGGTCCATCTGGCCCTGGTTGATCTGCTGGGTGCCGTGATAGAGGCCGGTCGTGTCGCCCAGGCCCACGGTGTTGGCGGTGGCGAACAGACGGAAATAGGGGTTCGGCGTGATGACCTCGTTCTGGTCCAGAAGCGTCAGCTTGCCGTCGGCCTCCAGCACGCGCTGGATCACGAACATCACGTCCGCGCGGCCCGCGTCGTATTCGTCGAACACGATTGCGGTCGGGTTGCGCAGAGCCCAAGGCAGGATGCCCTCGTGGAACACGGTGACCTGCTTGCCGTCGACCAGCTTGATCGCGTCCTTGCCGATCAGGTCGATCCGGCTGACATGGCTGTCCAGGTTCACGCGCACGCAGGGCCAGTTCAGGCGCGCCGCGATCTGTTCGATATGGGTGGACTTGCCCGTCCCGTGATAGCCCTGGACCATGACGCGGCGGTTGTAGGCAAAGCCTGCCAGGATCGCCATCGTCGTGTCGGGATCGAACTTGTAGGTGCTGTCGATCTCGGGGACGCGATCCGTGCGGTCGGCAAAGCCCTTGACCTTCATGTCGCTGTCCAGACCGAACACCTCGCGCAGGTCGATCTCTTCGGTGGGTTTCGCGTTCATGTCCAGCATCGGCCCTAGCCCTTTCCATCACATCGGCGCATTGATCGCGCATTCGGGGAACGGGTGCAAGGCACGGCGCGGGCGGCCGCCACCCCGTGCGCGCGTTGACGCGCGAGGGTGTGCTTCATAAGGTGCCCACAACCCTTGGAAGGATGCCCCGGTTTTGACAGACGCACGCCGTTCCGAACTGGAAACCCTGATCGCCCGCACCGCCATGGGTGATCGCGACGCCTTTGACCGCCTGTACGACGCGACATCGGCCAAGCTGCACGCCGTGTGCCTGTCGGTCCTCAAGGACCGCCCCGAGGCCGAGGAGACCCTGCAGGAGGTCTATATCCGCGTGTGGCAAAGCGCCGCGCGCTATGCCTCGAACGGGCTGTCGCCGATGACCTGGCTGATCACCATCGCCCGCAACCGATCCATCGACAGGCTTCGCGCCCGCGGATCACGACCGGTGACCGCGCCCGAAGATGCCGCGGCCTTCGTCGCCTGCAGCGCGCCGGGTCCCGAATCGGCGACGATCATGGCCCAGGAACGCCGCATGCTGGACGACTGCCTGGCCAGGCTGGCCGAGGCGCAGGCGAGCGCCGTGCGTGCCGTCTACCTCGAGGGGGTCAGCTATGCCGACCTGGCCGCGCGCGAGGGGCTGCCCATCAACACCGTGCGCAGCTGGCTGCGCCGCAGCCTGCTGCGACTGAAGGATTGCGTAAGCCAATGACCGACGACGCCCCGCTGACCCCGTCCCAGGAAGACCAGGCGCTGGCGGCCGAGCTGGCGCTTGGCCTCTTGGACGGACCCGAGGCCGCCGCCGCGACGGCCCGTATGTCCACCGACCCGGATTTCGCCCGCATCGTCCACGACTGGTACGAACGCATGGCCGGCATCGCCGAGGCGCTGACCCCGGTCATGGCCCCTGCCCGCGCACGCCAGGCGATCCGCGAACGGTTGGGCCACGTCACCCCGCCCCTGGCCAACGACCCGACCGAACGGCGGGCCTGGTGGCGCGGTCCGATGGGCGCACTGGCCGGGTTGCTTGCCGTCGCCGCGACCGCCGCGTTCCTGTGGCTGCCCGGGCTGCAGCAGCCCGCCGCGCCCGCCTATCAGGCACAGCTTGCGACCCAGGATCAGGCCCTGCGCGTCGCCGCCCGCATCGACGGGCGCGACATGGAGATCGCGCTGGAAAGCGGCGCCGCCCCCGATGACCGCGACTGGGAGATCTGGTGGGTGAAACCCGACGGCTCGGCCCCGGTATCGATCGGGCTGGTCCCGCGCGACGGCACCTTGCGCATGACGCTGCCGGACGGGCTGGACCCCTCGGCCGACATCCAGATCGCGCTGTCGGACGAACCGGCGGGGGGATCGCCGACCGGTCAGGCGACCGGTCCGGTCGTGGCCATCGCGCCGCTCACGTCCTTGTGATCGCGGATTGACCGGGGGGTTGCGCAACTAACCCGCACCTGCCGCGTGTTTGGGACTGTCGGGCGCAGAAATGCCGCCCAGAACCAAAACCGGAGGAAGTCCATGACCACCCGCTTTACCAAAGTCGGCGCTTCGATCATCGCTGCCACCATCGCGCTTGGCGCACCGGCCTTTGCCCAGAACACCATGGTGGGCGGCGCCGAGATGTTCCCGAACCGCAACATCGTCGAAAACGCCGTGAACTCGGCCGACCACACCACGCTGGTCGCCGCCGTGCAGGCCGCGGGCCTGGTCGAGACGCTGTCGGGCCCCGGCCCCTTCACCGTCTTCGCCCCCACCAACGCGGCCTTCGAAAAGCTGCCCGACGGCACCGTCGAGGACCTGCTGAAGCCCGAGAGCCTGCAGACCCTGCAGACCATCCTGACCTGCCACGTCGTCCCGACCGAGGCGATGTCGTCCGCCGTGGGCCGCATGATCCAGCAGGGCGGCGGTTCGGCCGCGCTGGAGACCGTGGGCGGCTGCACGCTGACCGCCAGCATCCGCGCCAGCGACAACGCCCTGCAGATCACCGACGAGAACGGCAACGTCGCCACCGTTCTGATCCCCGACGTGGACCAGTCGAACGGCGTGATCCACTCGATCGACACCGTGCTGCTGCCGGCGTCCTAAGACGCCCCGCAGGACCTGCCGTCCCCCGACAGGCAGGTCATGGCCCGCGCAGTCCCCTCTGCGCGGGCCTTTTTGCATGCCGATCCGTGGGTGATGGTGAAACCCCTTGCCTCGACGCGCGTTGCCGGGTGCTGATGGGCTGCGGCACGGCGCCGCATCGGGCCAATTTCCGAAGGGACACTGCATGAGCGGGTTGATCGCGCTTCTTGACGACGTAGCGGCAATTTCGAAGGTGGCGGCGGCATCGATCGACGACGTGGCGGGCCAGGCGGCCAAGGCGGGCGCCAAGGCCGCGGGCGCGGTCATCGACGACGCGGCGGTGACGCCGAAATACGTCCACGGCTTCGACGCCAGCCGCGAGATCCCCATCGTCTGGAAGATCGCCCGCGGATCGCTGTTCAACAAGCTGGTGATCCTGCTGCCGGTCGCGCTGCTGCTGTCGGCCTTTGCGCCCTGGGCCATTCCGCCCCTGCTGATGCTGGGCGGCGCCTATCTGTGCTACGAGGGCGCGCACAAGGTCGCGCACCTGTTCCACAAGACCGACACCCATGACAGCGAAAAGCATACCCATCCCGACACCGACGGTGCCGCTTTGGAGGAGGCCCGCGTCGCCGGCGCCATCAAGACCGACTTCATCCTGTCGGCCGAGATCATGACAATCGCCCTGTCCACCATCCCGACCGACGACAGCCTGCTGATGAAGGCGGTCATCCTGGCGCTGGTCGCCGTGGCGATCACCGTCGCGGTCTATGGGTTCGTGGCGCTGGTGGTAAAGGCCGACGATGTCGGGGTGCACCTGGCACAGCGCCGCACCGGCGCCGTCGCCGCCCTGGGCCGCGGCATCGTCAAGGTCATGCCCGGCTTCATGAAGACGCTGACCGTGGTCGGCACCGCCGCGATGATCTGGGTCGGCGGGCAGATCATCGTGCACGGCCTGGAGCAGCTGGGCTGGGGGGCGCCCTATCACCTGATCCATGACTGGGCCGAGGCCGCCGCCGCCGCCGTGCCCGCCGCCCCCGGCGTGGTCGCATGGGTCGTCACCGCCTTCTGCGACGGCGTCATCGGCCTGATCTTGGGACTGGCCCTGCTGCCGGTGGCGGCCAAGGTCATCAACCCGATCATCGGCGCGGTGATGGGGGCATTCGCGCAACTTCGTAAAAAACCGAACGCCAACGAAACCCGTTGACCCAAACCTCCCGACGTCACAAGACTGTCACATGAGCGTTGCGATGCTGTCGTGAACTGCCGATAGGCGGGGTCAGCATCGCAACTCTGTAAGGGAGGGAAGACAACATGATCCGATACGGAACCGCATCCGCGGTGGCGCTAGTGGCGTCGCTGACTGCCGCGCAGGCAGAAACGAACATCGAATGGTGGCACGCCATGGGCGGCGAGCTGGGCGCGAAGCTGGAGGAGATCGCCCAGGGCTTCAACGACAGCCAGGACGAATACACCGTCACCCCCGCCTACAAGGGCACCTACCCCGAGACGATGACCGCCGCGATCGCCGCGTTCCGCGCGAACCAGCAGCCCGCCATCGTCCAGGTGTTCGAGGTCGGCACCGGCACCATGATGGCCGCCCAGGGCGCCATCGTCCCGGTCCACGAACTGATGGAGCAGCACGGCCAAGCCTTCGACCAGGCGGCGTTCCTGCCGGCCGTCGTCGGCTATTACACCGATTCCGACGGCAACATGCTGTCGATGCCCTTCAACAGCTCGACCCCGATCCTGTACTACAACAAGACCGTGTTCGAGAAGGCGGGCCTGGACCCGAACACTCCTCCCAAGACCTGGGCCGAGCTGGAGCAGTTCAGCAAGCAGATCATGGAATCGGGCGCCGCGACCTGCGGCTTCACCACGCAATGGATTAGCTGGGCCCAGACCGAGAACCTGTCGGCGTGGCACAACCAGCCCATCGGCACGCTGGAGAACGGCTTTGGCGGTCTGGACGCGCGCCTGTCGCTGAACGGTCCCGTTCAGGTGAAGCACTGGGACAACCTCAAGCGATGGTCCGACGAGGGCATCTTCAAGTACGGCGGCCCGGTGGGCGCCGACAATGCGGCCCCGATGCTGTACTCGCAGGAATGCGCGATGATGATGGGCAGCTCGGCCAGCCGTGCAGGCGTCATCGCCAACTCGACCGCCTACGAGGTCGGCTATGGCATGCTGCCCTATTACGACGACGTCGAGGGCGCGCCGCAGAACTCGATCATCGGGGGCGCCTCGCTGTGGGTGCTGTCGGGCAAGACGGACGAGGAATACGCGGCGACCGCGGCGTTCTTCGAATACCTGACCCAGCCCGAGGTGCAGGCCGATTGGGCGTCCTTCACCGGCTACCTGCCCATCACCGCCGCCGCGCGTGAGCAGATGGCCGGCTATTATGCCGAGAACCCCGGCGCCGACACCGGCATCAACCAGATCACCCTGAACGAGCCGACCGAGAACTCCAAGGGTCTGCGCTTTGGCAGCTATGTCCAGATCCGCGGCATCATCGACGAAGAGTTCGAACAGCTTCTGTCGGGCGACAAGGACGCGCAGGGCGCGCTGGACGCGGTCGTCAGCCGCGGCGACGCGCTGCTGGAAGAGTTCCAGGCGCAGAACCAGTAACCGCCCCACCCCCTTCGGCCGGGGCCGCGCATCACGCGCGGCCCCGGTCTTTTCCCGTTTTCGCCCCAAGGTCCCGCGATGAAGCGCACCATTTTCCGAAACCAGCTGCTGCCATGGCTGCTGCTGGCCCCCCAGCTGATCATCACCTTCATCTTTTTCCTGTGGCCCGCCGGTCAGGCCATCCGTCAAAGCTTTCTGCGCGAGGATGCCTTCGGCACCCGGACGACCTTTGTCGGGCTGGAGAATTTCGCCCGCCTGTGGGGCAGCCCCGAATATCTCAACAGCCTGCAGGTAACGGCGGTCTTCGCCATCTCGGTCACGGTGCTGTCGATGGGGCTGTCGCTGCTGCTGGCGATCGCGGTGGACCGGATGATCCGCAGCACGCGTGTCTATACGACGCTGCTGGTCTGGCCCTATGCGGTGGCGCCTGCGGTCGCGGGCATCCTGTGGTGGTTCATCTTCAACCCGACCATCGGCATCATGCCCTATCTGCTGGGGGGCTTGGGCTATGACTGGAACCACATCCAGGACAAGGGCGACGCCATGACGCTGGTCGTCATTGCCAGCGCGTGGAAACAGATCAGCTACAACTTCCTGTTCTTCCTGGCAGGGCTGCAGGCGATCCCGGCCAGCCTGCGCGAGGCCGCGGCCATCGACGGGGCGGGTCCGGTGCGGCGCTTCTTCGACATCACCTTTCCGCTGCTGTCGCCGACGACGTTCTTCTTGCTGGTGGTCAACATCGTCTATGCGATGTTCGATACGTTCGGCGTGATCGACGCCACGACCGAGGGCGGCCCGGCACAGGCCACCAACATCATGGTCTACAAGGTCTATTTCGACGGCTTCGTCGGGCAGAACCTGGGCTCGTCCGCCGCGCAGTCGGTGGTCCTGATGGCGCTGGTCCTGGTGCTGACGGTGATCCAGTTCCGGTTCGTTGAGAAGAAGGTGGCCTACTGATGATCGAGAACCGTCCCTTCCTGAACCTGGCCGCCCACCTGACACTGATCCTGGGCGTCTGCGTCGTGGCGCTGCCGGTCTGGGTGGCCTTCGTGGCCTCGACCCACAGCGCGACCGCCTTCATGTCGGGCACCATCCCGATGTGGCCGGGCGACCAGATGATCCAGAACTACAGCCAGATGCTGGGCGCGGGCGTATCCACCAGCGGCACGCCCCCGGTCGGCGTGATGATGTTCAACAGCCTGGTCATGGCGCTGGCCATCGCCATCGGCAAGATCGTCATCTCGGTCCTGTCGGCCTTCGCGGTGGTCTATTTCCGCTTTCCGCTGCGCGGCCTGGCCTTCTGGTGCATCTTCATCACGCTGATGCTGCCGGTCGAGGTGCGCATCGTGCCCACCTTCCAGGTGGTCGCCGACCTGGGCATGCTGAACAGCTATGCCGGCCTGTCGATCCCCCTGATCGCGTCGGCCACGGCCACGTTCCTGTTCCGCCAGGTCTTCCTGACCATCCCGGACGAGTTGACCGAGGCCGCCCGCATCGACGGCGCCGGGCCCATGAAGTTCTTTCGCGACATCCTGCTGCCCTTGTCGCGCACCAATATCGCAGCCCTGTTCGTGATCCTGTTCATCTATGGCTGGAACCAGTATCTCTGGCCGCTGCTGATCACGACCAGTTCGGATTATTACACCATCGTTGCGGGGATCAAGCGCATGGCGGATGCCGTGGACGGTCTGCCGCAATGGCACCTGGTCATGGCGACCGCGATGCTGGCGATGATCCCACCCGTGATCGTGGTGGTCGCCATGCAGCGCCTGTTCGTCAAAGGTCTTGTCGAGACGGAGAAATAAGATGGCATCCATCACCCTCAACAATGTCGGCAAGGTCTATGCCGGCGGCGCCCGCGCCGTGGGCGGCGTCAATATCGACATCGCGGATGGCGAGTTCCTGGTCCTGGTCGGCCCGTCGGGCTGCGGAAAATCCACGCTGCTGCGCATGGTCGCGGGGCTGGAGAGCATCACCGAGGGCGAGGTCCGCATCGGCGACCGCGTGGTCAACGAGATCGAGCCCGCCGATCGCGACATCGCGATGGTGTTCCAGAACTATGCCCTGTACCCGCACATGTCGGTGCGACAGAACCTGGCATACGGCCTGAAGAACCGCGGCACCCCCAAGGCCGAGATCGAACGCCGCGTGGGCATCGCCTCGGACATCCTGCAGATCGGCCCGTTCCTGGACCGTAAGCCGCGCGCCCTTTCGGGCGGCCAGCGTCAGCGCGTCGCCATGGGCCGCGCCATCGTGCGCGAACCGGCCGCGTTCCTCTTCGACGAGCCGCTGTCGAACCTGGACGCGAAACTGCGCGTCGCCATGCGCCTTGAGATCAAGGAGCTGCAGAAGCGCCTGCGCACGACCTCGATCTACGTGACCCACGACCAGCTGGAGGCGATGACGCTGGCCGACCGGCTGGTGGTGCTGAACGGCGGGCAGATCGAACAGATCGGCACGCCGCTGGAGGTCTATCGCCGCCCGGCATCGGCCTTCGTGGCCAGCTTCATCGGCAGCCCGGCCATGAACCTGATCGAGGCCAGCGCCGTTCCGCACCTGCCCGGCACCGGGCATGCGGGCCATGTGGGCATCCGCCCCGAGGATCTGAGCGTCACCGCCGACGGCCCGATCGAGATGTCGGTTCTGGCGGTCGAGGAACTGGGCGCGCAGCGGCTGGTCCACGGCAAGACCGGCGATGCCCGCATCACCATCACCCTGCCGTCCGATGCCCCCCTGTCCGATCATATGCGCCTGTCCTATCGCCCCGGCGGGCTGCACCTGTTCGACAAGGCCAGCGGCAAGCGCATGGACTGACGTGAATGAAACGTGAACATCCGACCCTTGCGGGTCGGGCGTTCCGTGCTACCTTGGGGTGAACCAAAGCGGAAAGGTCGCCCCATGTGCCTGTCGTTCGGCTGCTCTCACCACAATCCCGTCGCCTGCATCGTGCCGCCTTATATGCTGCGGGTGTTGGCGCTTCGGGGTGACCCCGCGACGGCGGACATGGCGCGCACGCTGCTGCGCCATGACGAACAGCTGCGCGAGGAGCGCGCGGCCTGGGCCAGCCTGCCGCCCGCGCCGCAGGGCATCGCGCCCGATCCCGACCTGTGCTGCCCCGACCGGCGCATCCACGACGGCGAATTCCGCGCCGCCCTGCCCGGCCGCCTAGTGCGGGGCGAAGGCGACGCGCCGTCCGGCATCGCGGATGCCGACCTGGCCTATGACAGCGCCGGCCAAGTCTTCGCGATGTTCGCCGAGGAATACGGCCGCAATTCGCTGGACGGGCGGGGCATGCCGCTGGTGGCGACGGTCCAGCACCGCCGCAACTACAACAACGCCTTCTGGGACGGGCAGCAGATGGCCTATGGCACGGGCGACGGCAAGATCTTCCGGACCTTTCTGCAGCTGTCGGTCATCGCGCATGAGATGACCCATGGCGTCATCCAGCATTCCGGCGGGCTGATCTATGAGAACCAGTCCGGCGCGCTGAACGAACATGTGGCCGACGTCTTCGGCGCGCTGGCCGAACAGCGCGTGCTGGGTCAGACCGCACATCAGGCCGACTGGCTGATCGGGCGCGGCATCCTGGGCGCGGGCATCAACGGCGTGGCGCTGCGCAGCTTGAAGGCACCGGGCACGGCCTATGCCGACGACCTGCTGGGCACCGATCCCCAGCCCTGGCACATGGATCAGTTCAACACCACGACCGACGACAATGGCGGCGTGCACATCAATTCGGGCATTCCGAACCACGCCTTCTACCTGTTCTGCAGCTATCTGGGCGGCAACGCGTGGGAGCTGCCGGGCCGCATCTGGTACCGGACGCTGCAGGACCTGAACAATCCGATGGCCAGCTTTTCCGATTTCGCCGACCAGACCCTGCGCAGCGCGGCAGCACTGGCAGGCGCGGGCAGCCAACAGGCGCTGCTGCTGCGACGCGCGTGGAAACTTGTGGGAATCGCGGTCTGATCCTATGATCCGCGGACCGGAGGACCGCATGATCATAGAGATCCGCAGCCACGGCGGCTTTGGCGGCATCACTGCCGCCACCTCGCGCCGCATCGACACCGACGCCCAGCCCGAACCCCGGGCGCAGGAGCTGTGCGCGGCCTTCCACCCCAAGGCGTTGGCCGACATGGCGGCCACCCCCTGTCCCGGCTGCCCGGATCGGATGCGCTATGCGATCACCGTGACGGACGCGACCGGCCCGCACGCCATCACCCTTTCTGAGGGTCAGATGCCCCCCGAGATGCTGGACCTGCTGGACGATCTTTAGATCCAGCCCTTCCAACGCAGGAACAGCCATGTCCCCAAGGTCGTCCCGCCCATTAGGACCAAGGCAAAGGCATAGCCCCAGGGCTCCTCCAGTTCCGGCATGTTCGTGAAGTTCATCCCATAGACGCTGGCGATCAGCGTCGGCGGCAGGAACAGCGCCGCGACGACCGACAGGATGCGGACCGTGTTGTTCTGTTGCAGGTTGATCAGGCCAAGCGTGGTGTCCACCGCCAGGCTGACCCGCCCGCCCAGGAAATCGGCATGCACCTCCAGCGCCTGGATGTCGCGCATCTGGGCACGGGTGGCGGCGCGCAGGCGGCCCTCCTCGGGGCGGTCCTCCAGCGTGGCGGTATAGAACGCCTGCATCCGCTCGACCGTCAGCAGGGCCAGGCGGACGCGTGCCATCGTCTCGGCCTCGCGTCCGACATCCTGCAGCGCAGCCTGCAGCCTATCCGAGGCCGCGGCAACCGCGCGGCGTTCGAACACCGCGGCGGTGGTCTGGTCCAGCGTGCGGCCTGCCCCTTCCAGGATGTCGGCCAGCCGGGCGATGATCTCCTCGACAAGGCCCAGGAACAGGCGGTCGGGCGTGCCGCAGCCCAGGGTCGAGCGTTCGGCGCGTTCGGGATAGGTCAGGAACGGCCGCGGCGAATGGTGGCGCACCGTTACCAGCCGGTCCGTCGACAGGATGAACGTCACCGGCATCGAGATTCGGTCACCTCCGGCGCGCTCTCCCGGCAGCATCGCGGTCATGTAGTCCAGCCCGTCCTCGCGATAGAGGCGGTTGGACAACTCGATCTCCTCCATCTCGGCCAGGCTGGGAACAGGCACGCCAAGCACGCGCAGCTGCGCGATCTCGGCGTCGTTCGGCTGGATCAGGTCGATCCATGCCGCGTCCGCGACATCGCGTTCTGCTGCAAGGCGCACCAGGCGACCGTTCTCGATAGAATAGGCGTAATACATGCGACGCTCCGGTCGGTTCGCCCCCGTGGTGCCCTACGGCGGACAAACGATCAAGCGGATGTGGAAAGGGGCGCCCCGGATGGGACGCCCCTTACTGGCGGTTGCGGCAGGGCGATCACTTGTCGCGATAGTAATCGTCGATCTCGCGGTCGGCCTCGTCCTTGGTCCAGCCGTATTTTTCCTGCAGCTTGCCGGCCAGCTTGTCCTTGTTGCCGTCAATCTGATCCAGCTCGTCGTCGGTCAGTTCGCCCCATTTGACCTTGGTCGCGCCTTTCAGCTGCTTCCATTTGCCTTCGATGATATCCCAGTTCATTTCCGCCTCCTTTTCAGACGTTCATATGCCGGAATAACGCCCACAGCCGTGGCAGGTTCCTAGCGGACAAGGTCCGGCGGAACGCCGCCGTCGATATGGGCCTGCAGGTTCGCCAGCGCGCGCAGGCCCATGCGGGTGCGCGTGTCGTCGGTGGCCGTTCCCAGATGCGGCAGCAGCGTGGCATTGGGGGCATCCAGCAGGGCCTGGGGCACATGCGGCTCCTGCGCATAGACGTCCAGGCCCGCGCCCGCGATGCGGTCGTCCACCAGGGCTGCGATCAAGGCGTCTTCGTCCACCACGTCGCCGCGGGCGATGTTGACCAGCACGCCTTGGGGACCCAGGGCCTCCAGTTCGGCCGCGCCGATCAGGCCGCGCGTGGCCGCACCCCCCGGCACGGCGATCACCGCCACGTCGCAGGCCGAGAGCATGGCGCGTAGATCGCCGATCTGGCGGGCCGGAAACTCCAGCCCCGCGACGGTCGAGCGGTTGAAGAACACCACCTCCATCCCGAAGCCCAGATGCGCGCGCCGCGCGATGGCCTGACCGATCCGGCCCATGCCGACGATGCCCAGGGTGCGGCCCGACATCTCCGCGCCCAGCAGTTGCGTGGGGTTCCACCCGGTCCAGCCGCCCGCGCGCAGCAGGCGTTCGCCCTCGGACGCGCGGCGCAGCACCATCAGCATCAGCGTCAGCGCGATGTCGGCGGTGGCGTCCGTCACCACGTCGGGCGTGTTCGTGACCGCCACACCGGCGGCGCGGGCCGCGACGATGTCGATATGGTTGAACCCCGCGCCGAAATTGGCCAGCAGCCTGCAGCGCAGATCGCCCTGGAAGGCCTCGGCCCCGAACGCATCGCCAAGCGTCGGGATGATCGCGTCATAATCGCGCATCGCCTGGCCTGCCTGATCGACGGTCAGGGGCGTGTTGTCGCGGAATGTCGCGTCGCAGGCCGCGCGGATGGCGGCGGTGGCGCGATCGGTCATCGGGCGGGTGACAAGAACCTTCAATAGAGGCGGCCTCCGTTGGGGACGGGCAGGTCGGGACGGATCAGCACGACCTCTCCGTCGGGGTCGGGCACGCCCAGGACCAGCACCTCGGACATGACGGGGCCGATCTGGCGGGGCGGAAAGTTCACGACGCAGAGGACCTGGCGGCCGACCAGCGTTTCGGGGTCGTAATGCCGGGTGATCTGGGCCGAGGATTTGCGTTCGCCCAGATCGCCCAGGTCCAGCCACAGCTTGATCGCGGGCTTGCGCGCCTCGGGGAAGGGTTCGGCGCGGGTGATGGTACCGACGCGGATGTCGACCTTCAGGAAATCGTCAAAGGTGATCATCCGCGGCCCAGCTCCCGCCCGCGTTCGGTCGCGGCGGCGACGGTGCGCACCATCAGCGGCGTCAGGCCCGCGCCCTCGTCCATCAGCACCGCCAGCCCCGCCGCTGTCGTCCCGTTGGGAGAGGTCACGTTGCGGCGCAGCACGGCCGGGTCCTCGTCCGCATGGACGGCCAGCGCACCGGCGCCGGCCACAGTCATGCGCGCCAGTTCCAACGACAGAGCGGGCGACAGGCCCTGCGCCGCGCCCGCGGCGGCCATCGCCTCGATCAGGTGGAACACATAGGCCGGGCCGCTGCCCGACAGGCCGGTGACGGCGTCCATCTGGCCCTCATGCTCCAGCCGGACGACGCGGCCCACGGCGCGCATCAGCGCCTCGGCCAGGTCCAGATGCGCGGGCGTTGCGGCACCGTTGCCGATCATCGCAGAAATGCCCTGACCGATGGCCGCGGGCGTGTTGGGCATTACCCGGATCACGGGGGCGCCGGGAAAGGCCGCCTCGAAGGTCGCGATGGTCGTGCCTGCCGCGACCGATATCACCAAGCTGCCCGACAGGTCCGGCATGGCAGACAGCGCGCCACCCATCATCTGCGGCTTCACCGCCAGCACGACCACGGCCGGATCGGCCGGCAGGTCCGCATTCACGCGCAACCCGCGGTCCTGCCATTCGGGCGCAAGGTTCGGGTCGATGACCGTGACCGCGCCCGCGTCCAGCCCGCGCGCCAGCCACCCCTGCAGCATCGCCCCGCCCATGCGGCCGCATCCGACCAGGACCAGTCCGCGCGCGTTGATGTCGTCGAAATCGTTCATGTCAGGCCCGTCCGTAAGTTTCGCCCAAGGCAATCTCCAGCGCCGCGGCGGGCGAGGTGCCGCCCCACCCGGCCAACTGGAACGAAGGATAGAACCGCTCGCACGCGGCCAGGGCGGTGCCGATCATCCGGTCCACCTGTTCCGGCAGCGCGATCGCGTCCCCCGCCAGCACCAGCCCGTACCGCCAGACCATCTGCCGCTGCGGCGCGCAGAAGGTGAAGGCCCCGTCCCAGACCCGGTCGTTGGCCAGGTTGATCGTCTGATAGATGGCCGGCATGCGGTCCGCCGGCGGGTCCATGTCAAAGCTGCAGATCAGCCGCAGCACCGCGTCGCGGGGCGACCATGCCAGGGTCAGCGCATAGCGGCGCCACTGGCCGTCCACATCCATGACGATCTGATCCTCGGCCAGGCGGTCGAACTCCCAGGCGTGATGCGTGGCCACGGCTTCGACGATGTCGATCGGGTGGATGTCGTCGATGCGCATGGAGGAATCGATCTGCGTCATGGTCTGCCTGTGGCTGCGGTCTTGCGCCGCGGTGGTCCTTGGGTGGCCACACAACACCGGGGGTCGGCGGCCATGGCGCTTACAACATATCGTGGTCGGCTTTACCACTGGTGTAAAGTCCGAATTGCCCCCGCCGCGGTGGTGTCCTAGCAGGGGCGGACAGGACCAAGGGGGCGGCATGGCACGCGATCACGGCGGCAATCTGGATGCGGCGCAGGCACGGTTCGGCACAAACGACTGGATCGACCTGTCGACCGGCATCAACCGCAGGCCCTGGCCGGTCCAGCCCCTGTCGGACACGGCCTTCCGCGCGCTGCCGATGGCCAGGGCGGAACGGGCGCTGATCCGGGTCGCCGCGGAATGGTTCGGCTGCGCGGACGACCATGTCCTGCCGATGGCGGGGGCCACGGCCGCGATCCAGCTGCTGCCGCGCCTGCGGCCCGCGGGCCATGCCGCGGTGCTGACGCCCAGCTACAACGAACATGCGGCCAGCCTGACCGCCGCGGGCTGGCGCGTCACCCCCGCCCCCGACCTGGACAGGATGCATGGCGCCGACCTGGCCGTCGTCGTGAACCCCAACAACCCCGACGGGCGGGAATGGTCGCCCCTGGCCCTGGCCGCGCTGGCACGGCGGGTCGGCCTGCTGATCGTCGACGAAAGTTTTGCGGATGCGCGCCCCGACCTGTCGCTGGCCCGGTCCCTGCCCGCCAATGCGGTGGTGCTGCGCAGCTTCGGCAAGTTCTGGGGTCTGGCCGGGCTGCGGCTTGGCTTTGCGCTGGCGGACCCGGCCCTGCTGTCGCCGCTGCGCGAGGCAGCGGGCCCCTGGTCCGTCAGCGGCCCCGCACTGGAGATCGCGACCGCCGCCATGGCCGACCGGGCCTGGGCCGACGACACCGTCACCTATCACGCCGAAGCCGCGCTGAACCTGGACCGGCTGGCCGCGCGCGCGGGCTGGCGGCCCCTGGGCGGGACGCATCTGTTCCGCCTGTACGACACGCCGGACGCGCAGGCGGCCCAGGACACGCTGGCCCGCGCACATGTCTGGACCCGGCGCTTTCCCTATTCGGACCGCTGGCTGCGGCTTGGCATTCCCGGCAGCCGGGACGAGTTCGCCCGCGTCGGGCAGGCCCTGACCCGCTAGCGCCTGCGCAGGAATTCCGTGCGCAGGACCAGGCCCCTGATGCCGTCGTGGCGACAGTCGACCTCTGCCGGGTCGTCGGTCAGGCGGATCCTGCGGATCACGGTGCCCTGCTTGATCACGGTGCTGCTGCCCTTGACCTTCAGGTCCTTGATGACGACCACCTGGTCGCCGTCGGCCAGCGGCGTGCCCGCGCTGTCGCGCACGATGCCGGCGGCGGCGGCCTCGGCCGCGACCTCGGCGGCGGGGCGCCATTCGCCCGTGGCCTCGTCATAGACATAGTCGTCATCGGCCATGGTCTGCCCTTTCGCGGCTGGTGGCGCAGGGTGCCGCCCGTCACGCCTTAGGGCGCGGGGGCGGGCCGCACAACCTCTGGCGCAGGGCGCGGGGTTTGGCCATGATGGGCCTGCGAAAAGGATGCCCCCGATGATGCGACTTGCCCTGTTCCTGACAATGCTGGCCGCCCCCGCGGCCTTGGCCGACGCGCCGCTGATGGTGCTGGACCGCACGCAGCTGCCGTTCGACCTGGGGCCCGGGAACCCCGTCAACAGCCCCGCGCGGCCGGGCAACGCGCCCCATGCGGCCTGGAACTCGGCCGGAAACACCGCGAACGCGCCGACTGCACCGGGCAACCGCCCCACCGACCGCGTGAACGAGGGGCGGGTGATCTTCACCTCGGACGGGTCGGTGGTAGGCTATTACGCGCCGAACGCGGTCGGGGTGCTGAACCTGTTCGACACCCAGGGCCGGCGCATCGCCTATCGCCCGGCGCGGGGCACGAAAAGCCTGTTCACCGTGCAGGGCGCCTGGTGCGGCACGGTCGACGGGCTGCGCGACGGCAGTCTGGTGCTGGCGGTCACGCCCGATTGCGCGCGCCAGTTCATGCGCTGACACCCTATCGTCACATTCCGTCCCTAGACCGCAGCAAAGCCACCGGAGACGCAGATGAACGACTACAAGGACTGGCTGCAGGCAGAACTGCAGGAGACCCTGGACGAGGATATCGAGCTTGAGATGGAGGACGCCGCCCTGTCGGCCGAGATCCGGCGCATCTATCGCAGCCACCATCCCGACCAGATGGACCGCAAGCTGTATTTCCGCGAACTGCTGCGCCTGCAGTCCGAACTGATCCGCCTTCAGGACTGGGTCAGCCACAACAACGAACGTGTCGTGGTCCTGTTCGAGGGGCGCGACAGCGCCGGCAAGGGCGGCGCCATCAAGCGCATCACGCAGCGGCTGAACCCGCGCGTGGCCCGCGTCGTCGCCCTGCCCGCCCCGTCCGACCGGGAAAAGACGCAGTGGTATTTCCAGCGCTATGTCCCCCACCTGCCGGCGGGCGGAGAGATCGTGCTGTTCGACCGCAGCTGGTACAACCGTGCGGGCGTCGAACGCGTCATGGGTTTCGCCACCGAGGATCAGGTCGAACAGTTCTTCCAGGATGTGCCCGAATTCGAACGCATGCTGGTCCGGTCGGGCATCCGGCTGGTCAAGTACTGGTTCTCGATCACGGACGAGGAGCAGCAGATGCGGTTCCAGATGCGCATCCACGACCCCCTCAAGCAGTGGAAGCTGTCGCCCATGGACCTGCAGTCCCGCGTCCGGTGGGAGGCCTATACCAAGGCCAAGGAGGACATGTTCGAACGCACGAACATCCCCGAGGCGCCCTGGTACATCGTACCCGGCAACGACAAGAAGCGCGCGCGTCTGAACTGCATCGACCACCTGCTGGGCCTGATCCCCTATGGCGACGTGGACCACGAACAGATCACGCTGCCCGATCGCGTCTTCAACCCCGATTATGAGCGCGACGCGGTCCCCCGCGAGCTGTATGTTCCGCAAAAATACTGAACCGGGGCGACGATGCTAGAATATCATGTCTATGACGTCTTCACCGACCGGCCCTTTGCGGGCAATCCGCTGGCCGTGGTCATGGGGGCCGATGCCCTGAGCACACGGCAGATGCAGACCATCGCCCGCCAGTTCAACCTGTCCGAGACGATCTTCGTCATGGCGCCGCGCGATCCCGCGCACCGCGCCCGCGTCCGCATCTTCCTGCCGCTGGCGGAGATTCCCTTCGCGGGCCACCCCACCATCGGCTGCGCGCTGCACCTGTCGGCGGGCGACGGCGATCTGGTGCTGGAGGAGGAGGCTGGGCCGGTCCCGGTGACCATCCGAGACGGCCTGGCCGAATTCGCGGCCCCCGTGCTGCCGCAGCTGGGCGATGCGTTTGCAGCTGACCTGGCCGCCGCGGGCCTGGGCCTTGGCGCGGACCGGATCGGCTTTGGCAACCATCGGCCGGTCGTGGCCCATGCGGGTCCGGCCTTCATCTTCGTGCCGCTGCGCGACGCGCAGGCCCTGTCCGATGCCCGCCCCGCGGGGGCCGCGTTCGAGGCGCTTACGGCACGGGTCGGCAAGGTCTATGCCTATGCCCCCGACGGCGCGGGGTTCCGCGCGCGCATGTTCGCCCCCGGCAGCGGCGTCCCCGAGGACCCCGCCACCGGATCGGCCACCGCGACCCTGGCCGCCCCCCTGCTGGCCGCAGGCGTCCTGCCCGAGGGAGAAAGCCGCCTGTCCCTGCGCCAGGGGGTCGAGATGGGGCGCCCGTCGCAGCTGGGCCTGCGCATCGCCGTCAGGGGCGGCGCGCTGGCGCAGGTCTGCGTGTCCGGCCGTGCCGTTCCCGTGGCCCAAGGCCGCATCCGCATCCCGGAGGACACATGACCAAGGCTTATTGGATCGCCCATGTGACGATCGACGACCCCGACGCCTATGACGCCTATCGACGGGCCAATGCCGCGCCCTTTGCGGAATACGGCGCGCGCTTCCTGGTGCGCGGTGGCGCGCAGCAGGTGGTCGAGGGCCATGCCCGCCCCCGCAGCGTCGTGATCGAGTTTCCCTCGCTGGAGGCGGCGCAGGCCTGTTACGACAGTCCCGGCTATCAGGCGGCCAAGGCGCTGCGCGAGCCGGTCTCTGCCGCAGATGTGATCATCGTCGAGGGCTGGCCCGGCTAGACCGCAGGCACCTTCGGGGGCATCCTTCGGCCATGTTCATGGACCTGCTGACACGCCTGATGGGCGATACCGCCGCGCCGATCGACCGCGACGATGCCGAACTGGCCATCGCCGCGCTGCTGGTGCGCCTGGCGCGGGCCGACGATCATTACGATCAGGCCGAACGCGACCGGATCGAGCAGGTCCTGTCCCGCCGCGGCCTGACCGCCGCCGAGGCCGCCGCCCGCCGCGCCCAGGCCGAGGCGCTGGAGGCGGAGGCCAGCGACACCGTCCGCTTTACCCGCCAGATCAAGGACCGCATCGCGCTGGAGGATCGTCGTGCCGTTCTGGCCGCGCTGTGGGAGGTCGCCTATGCCGACAACAGCCGCGACGCGGATGAGGACAGCCTGATCCGCCTGGTCTCCAGCCTTCTGGGCATGACCGACCGCGAATCGGCCGAGATCCGTCAGCAGGTGCTGGCCCGGACGGGCCTAGAACCCTAACCGGTCGCGCAGCCCGAACCACGCCATCCCCGCCACCAGCAGCGGCTTGCGCAGGGCCGCACCGCCCGGAAAGGGCCGGGTGGGAACGGCAGCCATCGCGTCGAACCGTTCGGCCTGGCCCGCCACGGCCTCGGCCATCAGCCGCCCCGCCAGCGTGGCCATCGCCACGCCATGCCCGGAATAGCCGCTGGCCGACAGGCAGTTCGGCGCGGGGCGGGTGAAGCAGGGCATCCGGTTCATGGTGATGGCCAGCGTCCCGCCCCAGGCATGGGTCAGGGGCACGTCCCGCAGCTGCGGATAGACCGACAGCAGATGCGGGCGGACCACCGCCGCAATGTCGCGCGGAAAGCGGTAGGTGACCGTCTCTCCACCGCCGAAGACCAGCCGCCGGTCGTCGTCGACGCGCCAGTAGTTCACGACGAATTTCGTGTCCGCCACCGCGATGCGGTCCGGCAGGATCTCGGGGTGGTCGTCCAGCGGCGGGGTCGCGACGATATAGTTGTTGATGGGCATGACCCGCGCGGCCACGCCCCGGTCCAGATCGCCCAGATAGCCGTTGCAGGCCAGGATGACGTGATCGGCCCGCAGCACGCCCTGATCGGTGCGGATGGTGCTGGGCGCGCCATGGGTCAGGCCGGTGACCTGCGCGCGCTCATGGATCACGACGCCCGCATCCCGCGCCAGCCGCGCCATCCCAAGGGCCAGCGCCAGCGGCTGCACATGCCCCGCCCCGCGGTCCAGATCGCCGCCGACATAGGCAGTGCTGCCCAAGGCCGCCGCCAGCCCGTCGCGATCCAGGGGCGTGACCCGGTCATAGCCGTAATGCCGTGCCAGATGGTCGGCCATGTGGCGGGCGTGTTCGACCTCCGCCCCGCTGCGGCAGGCATGGGCGATGCCGTCCCGGACCGGCACGCCCGCTTCGGCCGCGATGTGGCGGACGGCGGCCTTGGCCTCCTCGGCCAGGTCCCACAGGCGGCGGGCCATGTCGCGGCCCAGCTGCGCCTCCAGCCAGTCGACCTCCTGCCGCTGGCCGGACCCGATCTGGCCGCCGTTGCGGCCCGAGGCGCCGAACCCCACGCGCTGCGCCTCCAGCACCCGGACCGACAGGCCGCAACGCGCCAGATGCAGCGCGGCGGACAGCCCGGTATAGCCCGCCCCGATCACCGCGACGTCCGCCCGCGCCTCGCCCCGCAGGGGCGGCAGGTCGGGCTGCGGCCCGCACTGGTCGGCATAGAGGCTGGGCGGATAGGCCCCTAGCCCGTCGTTCAGGTGCAGCAGGTTCATACGTTCAGCAGCAGATGTTCGCGTTCCCACGGGCTGATGACCTGCAGGAACTCCTTGTATTCATTGCGCTTGACCGATTCGTAGACGGCGCAGAAATCCTCGCCCAGCACGCCGCGCATGGGTGCGCTCTCGGACATCAGGTCCAGCGCGTCGCCCAGGTTGTAGGGCAGCTCGTCCTCGGACATGTAGGCGTCGCCCAGGCATTCGGCGCGCGGGTTCTCGGCCTCCAGCAGGCCCAGATAGCCGCAGGCCAGGCTGGCGGCGATGCCCAGATAGGGGTTGCAGTCCATCCCCGCCAGCCGGTTCTCCAGCCGCCGCGCCTCGGGCCCCGAGATCGGCACCCGCAGGCCCGTGGTGCGGTTGTCGCGCCCCCATTCCAGGTTGATTGGCGCCGCGAAGTCCGGGACATAGCGGCGATAGCTGTTCACATAGGGCGCCAGCAGCGCGATGGCCGCGGGCAGGTGCTTCTGCATGCCGGCGATGAAATGCAGGAAGGCCGGCGTCTCACGGCCCTTTTCGTCGGAAAAGATGTTCCGGCCCGTTTCGATATCGGTGATCGAATGATGGATGTGCATGGCGCTGCCCGGCTCGCCCTCGATGGGCTTGGCCATGAAGGTGGCAAAGCAGTCGTGGCGCAGCGCGGCCTCGCGGATCAGCCGCTTGAAGTAGAAGATCTCGTCGGCCAGGGCCACCGGATCGCCATGGTTCAGGTTGATCTCGACCTGGCCCGCGCCGCCCTCCTGCAGGATGCCGTCGATCTCGAAACCCTGGGCCTCAGCAAAGTCATAGATGTCGTCGATGACTTTGCCGTATTCGTCCACCGCCGACATGGAATAGGCCTGTTTGGCCGCCGCGCGCCTGCCCGTGCGGCCCATGGGCGGGATGATCGGCTGGTTCGGGTCGATGTTGCGGGCGACCAGGAAGAACTCCATCTCGGGCGCCACGACCGGGTTCCAGCCCTTGTCACGATAGAGCTGCACCACGCGCTTCAGCACGTTGCGCGGCGCGATGGGCATGGGGTTGCCCTGCTGGTCGGTCGCGTCATGGATGACCTGGATGGTCCAGTCCGCGGTCCAGGGCGCGGCGGTGGCGGTCGAATAATCCGGAACCATCACCATGTCCGGTTCGGTGAAGGCGCCCGACGGGTTGTCGGCCCATTCCCCGGTGATCGTCTGCAGGAAGATCGAATTGGGCAGGTAGAACTGGTTTTGCCGCGCGAATTTCGACGCGGGCATGGCCTTGCCACGGGCGACGCCCGCCATGTCGGCCACGATGCATTCGACCTCGTCCAGGCGGCGCCCGGACATGAAGTCGCGCGCGGCCTGGGGCAGTTTCTCGGTCCAGTCGCTCATGCGGCACCTTTGTCGGCTTGCGCCAGGGCGCGGGGTTGCTTGAAGAAGGCCTCGATCCGGTCGGCCAGCAGGGACGCGCCGTCTGCCTGCCCCATGCGGGCCGCAGCCCCGGCCAGCAGGTCGTCCGGAACGACACCCTTGGCGCGGGTGTCCATCAGCCCTTGGATGAAGTCGTCGCCGAATTCCGGATGCGCCTGCACGGTGAAGGCCCTGTCGCCGTAGATCAGCGCGGCGTTTTCGCAGAAGGCGTTCCGGCCCGCGACCTGCGCGCCGGGCGGCAGGGCCACGACCTGATCCTGGTGCCAGGCGTTCAGCGTGACGGGCTGGCCGCCGAAATCGTAATCCTGCGCGCCCACGGCCCAACCGCCGGGATGCTTGACCACGGTGCCGCCTAGGGCCTGCGCGATGATCTGATGACCAAAGCAGATGCCGACCATCGGCACGCCCGCATCGTGAACGCGGCGGATGAAATCCTCCAGCGGCGGGATGAAGGCGTGATCCTCATAGGCCCCGTGGCGCGAGCCAGTCAGCAGCCAGCCGTCCGCATCGTGGATGTCCTGTGGAAACTCCATTCCCTCGACATGCCAGGTGGTGAAGTCGAATCCGCGCCCGGCCAGCAGGCGCACGAACATGTCCGGATAGTCGCCCAAATCCCGCTTCAGCTGCGCCGGCGACTGGCCGCATTGAAGGATGCCGATCCGCATGAAAAACCTTGATGTTGCTTGTGTCCGAAGCCTAGTCGCCCCGCAGGGGGGGCCGCAAGGGGGGCGTTTGCGCCTTTTGGCGGTCTGGCCGCGCAGACGCACAGGCGCTAGGCTGCGCGCAACGGAAAGGATGCACCCATGCCCCATCAGCGCCCCGAGATCGACCCGGACGGCCTTGACGAATTCTCGGTCGTGTTCACCGACCGGTCCCTGAACCACATGTCGAAACGCTTTCAGCAGGTCATGCGCGATCTGTCGGCGGGTCTGTGCGAGGTCTATGGCGCGGCCCAGGTGGCGATCGTGCCGGGCGGCGGCAGCTATGCGATGGAATCGGTCGCGCGCCAGTTCGGGCGCGACGCGCATGCGCTGATCGTCAGGAACGGCTGGTTCAGCTATCGCTGGAGCCAGATCTTCGACGCGGGCGCATTCGCGCGCGAGGTGACCGTGGTCAAGGCCCGCCCGCAGGGGAACGCGCCCCAGCTCGCCTATGCGCCCCCGCCCATCGACGAGGTCGTGGCCCGCATCCGCGACACGCGCCCCGACGCGGTCTTTGCCCCGCATGTGGAGACCTCGGCCGGGCTGATCCTGCCCGACGACTATATCACCGCGCTGGCCGATGCCGCGCATGAGGTGGGCGCCCTGATGGTGCTGGACTGCATCGCGTCGGGCGCCATCTGGGTCGACATGCGGGCCACGGGCGTCGACGTGCTGATCTCGGCCCCGCAAAAGGGCTGGTCGGCGTCGCCCGCCGCAGGCCTTGTCATGCTGTCCGATCGCGCCGCCGAACGACTGGCCACCACCGACAGCGACAGCTTTGCGCTGGACCTTAAGAAATGGCGCGCGATCATGCAGGCCTATCTGGATGGCGGCCATGCCTATCATGCGACCATGCCCACCGACGCGCTGCTGGGCCTGCGCGACGCGATGGAGGAGACCCGCGCGATGGGGTTCGCTGCCGCGCGCGACGCGCAATGGCGCCTTGGCCGGGCGGTCCGCGACGAACTGTCCGCGCGCGGCATCCGCTCGGTTGCGGCCGAGGGGTTCCAGGCGCCGGGCGTCGTGGTCAGCTATACCGACGACCCCGAGGTCAAGTCGGGCCGTGCCTTCGCCGCCCTCGGCACCCAGATCGCGGCCGGCGTGCCATTGGCAGTGGATGAAGGGGCCGACTTCTCGACCTTCCGCATCGGGCTGTTCGGTCTGGACAAGCTGCGCGATGTCGACGGCACGATGGCCCGGCTTGTGCCGGTGCTGGACCAGGCGACCGCCCCGCGCGGCTAAGCCTTTGACGCGCGCGTCACGGCGGGATAGTGCCCCGCCGTGACCATGTGGCGACAGGACCCCGACATGACGCTGACGATCGACCTGGAAAGCCCGCTTGGGCCCGACCTGGACCTGCTGTTCCAACGCCACACAGCCGAGATGCATGCCGATACCCCGCCGGGATCGATCCACATGATGCCCAAGGAGGCGCTGGAGAACCCCGCCATCGCTTTCTTCGTCGTGCGCGACGCGGGCCAACCTGTGGCCATGGGTGCCATCAAGGATCTGGGCGCATCCGAGGGAGAGCTGAAATCGATGCACGTGCTGTCCGAACAGCGCGGGCGGGGCGTGTCGCGGATGCTGCTGCGGCACATGCTGGGTCACGCGCGGAACGCGGGCTATGCCAAGCTGTCGCTGGAAACCGGCGTGCAGCCCGGATTTGTCGCAGCGCGTGGCCTCTATGCCCGCGAGGGGTTCACCGAATGCCCGCCCTTCGGCAGCTATCGCGCCGACCCGCATTCGGTCTTCATGACGCTGATGCTGTAATGCAAACGGCGCGCATCCTGCGATGCGCGCCGTCGTCTTCCTGTCGATCAATCAGTGCTCGTGCGTGGGCAGAGCCTTCAGATCATCCTTGGTCCAGTTGGTCCGGGCATGTACGGTGCCGCTTTCGTCGCGCATGAAATCCAGGTCGGTCGCCGGAACCATGACCGGCTTGGCGCCGATGCCCAGGAACCCGCCAACGTCCAGAACGACCTTGGCCGAAGCGCCCATGCCATGCGTGTGCGACACGCTGCCGACGGTTTCGTCGCCCGGGCCATAGACGGTGGCGCCGTCCAGAACGGCCTCGGTCAGTTCGTCGTGGGTCAGTCGCGTGTGGTTTGCGTGGTCCATGTCGACCTCCTTCAGGTGGTGTGGCACATCAACACCGGCCCCGCGGGTGCCGTTCCATGGTCATGGGAAGGCCCTGCGCACAAGTTCGTGCTTGCCAGGGCGATTAGCGTCTGGATTGCCGATGCGCCTGCCGCTAAGAAAGGCCAGCCCGCCGGCCCCGTAGCTCAACTGGATAGAGCAATTGACTTCTAATCAATAGGTTGCAGGTTCGAATCCTGCCGGGGTCGCCATTTTCCGTTTCAGCTCAGACCCTTACCGCACCAATCGGTGCATCTTTTCCTGTCCATAAGGACAGGATGACGCCGCCGCCGACTTCAGACAAAAGAGGCTTATCGGCCGGGCCTCCTTGGTGATTGGTTTAAAGAGTTCAGACACCCGGCCGATCTGTCACCCCTGCGGTCAAGTGCGATCCGCGGGCGTCCCCAGATCCCACCACAGCCCCGCCATGATCGCCAGCGCCTGCTGCGACAGGCTTTGCAACGCATGTTCGTCGGGCGCGTGCTGACAGCAGCCACGATAGGAATGGGGCACCCAGATCGTCGGCAGGCCCAGGATTTCCGCAAAGCATTCGTTGGGCAGCGATCCGGCCAGGTTCGGCAGCAGATGCGGGTCCTGCCCGGTCGTCCGCCGGACCGACACCGCGACCCGGCGCACCCAGTCGTGGTCGGGCATCAGCCGCGTGGCATGGGCGGGATCGCCGTCCCGCGGCACGATGCGCACCGCGTGATGGCCGTGGCGGTCCAGGTGGCGACGCAGCGCCGGCAGGATGTCGTCCGGATCGGTCCCCACGACATAGCGCAGCTGGCAGGTCGCCCGCGCTCGGCCCGCGATGGCATTCACGGGTGCGTCGGGCACGCCGGCGGTCATCGCCAGCACCGCAAAGCTGTTCCACCCAAAGGCGCGTTCGGTGGGTGTCAGCCCGACTTCTCCCCAATCGGCATCGACCTGGGGGCCGCCCGCCTCGATCACCGGCAGGTCGCGCAAGGCGTCGCGCAGCGCGGGCGTCAGGCTGTCGGGGCGCCATTCCGGGACCTGGATCTGGCCGCGCCGATCGCAGATCGTGGCCAGCGCATGGGCCAGGATCATCGCCGGATCGGCCAGAAGACCGCCCCAGTTGCCCGAATGATGCGCCCCCGACCGCAGCTCCAGCACCAGATCAAAGGCCAGCGCGGCGCGCGATCCCATGAACAGTGTCGGCACGTCGGCCTGCAGGCGCGGGCCGTCAGACGCGATCAGCACATCGGCCTCCAGCGCATCGGCATGGTCCCGGCAGACCTGGGCCAAGCCGGGCGATCCGGTCTCCTCGGACATCTCGAAGATGATCCGCATGTTGAAGCCCAGATGCCCGCGCGTGTCGATGACCGCCTGCAGCGCGGCCAGGTTGATCAGGTGCTGCCCCTTGTTGTCGGCCGCGCCACGGCCATACAGGCGGTCGCCCTCGGCGGTCAGGACAAAGGGCGACAGCCCGTCGCGCCACTGGTCGGTCTGGGCGCGGACCACGTCGCCATGACCATAGGTCAGGACCGTGGTCAGGGCCGGATCCTCGATCCGTTCCGCGATCAGCAGGGGGCCGCCGCGCGGGTCGGGATTGTCCAGCACCCGCGTGGCGAAACCCAGACCGGACAGGCGCGGTATCATCGCCTCGGTCAGATAGCGGTCCAGATGGGGCCGCTGCGCCGGGTCCTGGCTTTCGGTCGGATGCGCCACCAAGGCCGCCAGATCTGCCTGGAATCCGCCCTGGTCGAAATAACCCTCGGCGCGGGCGACCGCATCCTGTCGCGCATCGGTCATGGGCGGGCCTCCGGGCGGTATCCGGCGGACGCCTCGATCAGGTGGGTGGTATAGGGCTGGGCGCCCTGCCCCGCCCGCAGATGGGACGCCGGCAGGATCTCGACGATGCGGCCGCGCTGCATCACGGCCAGCCGGTCGCACATATGGGCGATCACCGACAGGTCGTGGCTGACCATCAGATAGGTCAGCCCGTGTTCGTCGCGCAGATCGGCCAGCAGGTTCAGGATCTCGGCCTGGACGCTGACGTCCAGCGCGCTGGTCGGCTCGTCCAGCAGCAGCAGGCGCGGCTCCGCCGCCAGCGCGCGGGCGATCGCCACGCGCTGACGCTGTCCCCCGGACAGCTGGTGCGGATAGCGGAAGCGGAACCCCCGGCCCAGGCCCACGTCGTCCAGCAGCTTGACGATGCGCTGGTCGATCCGGTCCATGCCCTGCAGGCGCAGGGTTTCCGCCAGGACGGCATCGACGGAATGGCGCGGATGCAGGCTGGCATAGGGGTCCTGGAACACCATCTGGACGGTGCGAAAGAACGCCCGGTCGCGCCGCTCTCCCTTCTGGATCTGACCGTCGACCGCGATGTGGCCGGACCAGCCGGGGACCAGGCCTGCGATGGCGCGCAGGATGGTCGATTTGCCCGACCCGCTTTCGCCGACCAGGCCAAAGCTTTCGCCCTGCGCCACGTCGAAGGCCGCATCGTGGACGGCGGTGACGCGGTCGGGCTCCTGCCCGAACCAGACGGTCAGATCGGCAACGCTCAGCATCTCAGGGGCCTTTCACGACGGGGTCGCGCCAGCTGTCCTGGCGCTGGAGGACCGACAGGCGCGACACCGGCGCGTCCAGCCGCGGCAGGCTGTCCAGAAGCCCGCGGGTATAGGGGTGCTGTGCCCGGTGCAGATCGCGGGCGGGCAGCGTCTCGACCACGCGGCCGGCATACATGATCAGCACGCGGTCGCAGAACTGCGCGACCAGGTTCAGGTCGTGGCTGATGAAGATCAGCCCCATGCCGCGGTCGCGGACCAGCCGGTCCATGATGTGCAGCACCTCGGTCCGGACCGACACGTCCAGCGCGCTGGTCGGTTCGTCCGCGATCAGGATCTGCGGGTCGGGGGCCAGCATCATGGCGATCATGATGCGCTGTCCCATGCCGCCCGACACCTCGTGCGGATAGCTGTCCATGACGCGTTCGGGGTCGCGGATCTGCACGGCCTCAAGCATCTCCAGCGCCTTGGCGCGGGCGGCGGCGCGGGGCGCGCGGGCGTGCAGGCGATAGGCCTCGATGATCTGCTGGCCCACGGTCATCACCGGGTTCAGGCTGAACTTGGGGTCCTGCATGACCATGCTGATGCGCCCGCCGCGGACGCTGCGCATCTGCCGGTCGGGCAGGTTCAGGATGGACCGGCCCTCCAGCTCCATCCGGGCGGCCTCGACCCGGCCGGGCGGACGCACCAGGCCCAGGATCGCGCGGCCGGTCATGGACTTGCCCGACCCGCTCTCGCCCACGACGCCAAGGCGTTCGCGGCCCAGGTCGAAATCGATGCCGCGCACGGCCTGGAATTCGCCCTGCCGGGTCGGGAAGGTAACGCGCAGGTCGCGCACGGACAGAAGGGGTTCGGTCACGACTTGTCTCCCTTGGGGTCCAACACGTCGCGCAGCCCGTCGCCCAGCAGGTTGAAGGCCATCGACACCAGAAAGATCGCGATGCCCGGCATGGCGGCGACCCACCAGAAGTCCAGGATATAGCCCCGCCCGTCCGAGATCATCGCCCCCCACTCGGGCAGCGGCGGCTGTGCGCCGAGGCCTAGAAAGCCCAGGCCCGCCGCCGACAGGATGATCCCCGCCATGTCCAGCGCCACCCGCACGATCAGCGACGACAGGCACAGCGGCCAGATGTGGCGGATCAGCAGGCGCAGCCGCCCCGCCCCCTGCAGGCGCGCGGCGGCGATGAAGTCGGCGTTGCGGATGGTCAGCGTCTCGGCCCGCGCCAGGCGCGCATAGGGCGGCCAGGCGGTCAGCGCCAGCGCCAGCACCGCGTTGCCGATGCTGGGCCCCAGGGCCGCGACGAAGGCCAGCGCCAGGATCAGCTTGGGGAAGGCCAGAAAGATGTCGGTCACCCGCATCAGCACCTGGTCCACCCAGCCCCCGGCGAACCCCGCCACCGTGCCGATCAGCAGCCCGATGACCGGCGCGATCAGCGCGACCGTGCCCACGATGAACAGCGTGATGCGCGAGCCGTGGATCAGCCGCGAGAGGATGTCCCGCCCCAGGGCGTCGGTACCCAGCCAATGCGCGACAGACGGCGGCTGCAGCCGGTCGGCCAGGTTCTGGGCATAGGGGTTCTGCGGCGCGATCCAGGGCGCCAGGATCGCCATGCCGATCAGCAGCACCAGGATGATCAGCCCGACCATCGCCAGCTTGTTGGCGCGAAAGGTCAGCCACCCCTGATAGATCGCGCCAAGCCGCGCCTGGCGGCGGGTCTGGGGCGCGTCGGACAGTAGCCAATCGCGGCGTGTCATGGCGCTCATGTCGACCTCGGATCCAGGAAACGGTACAGGATGTCGCTGAACAGGTTCAGCACGACGAAGCACACGCCCACGACCACCGTGCCGCCCAGGACCGCGTTCATGTCGCCCGACAGAAGGCCGCGGGTGATGTAGCTGCCCAGTCCCGGCCAGCTGAAGATGATCTCGGTCAGCACCGACCCTTCCAGCAGAGAGCCGAAGGACAGCGCGATGACCGTCACCAGCGGGATCGCGATGTTGCGGAAGGCGTGGCCCCAGATGACGGCGCGTTCGGACAGGCCCTTGACGCGGGCGGTGGTGATGTATTCCGCCGACAGCTGTTCCAGCATGAAGCTGCGCGTCATGCGGCTGATATAGGCCAGCGAATAATAGCCCAGCAGGCTGGCCGGCAGGATGATGTGAGAGAACGCGTCGCGAAATGCGCCCCAGTCCCCGGCGATCAGGCTGTCGACCAGGATCATGCCGGTCACGCTTGGCACCATCCCATCATAGATGATCCCCTGCCGCCCCGGCCCCCCGACCCAGCCCAGCATGCCATAGAAGATCAGCAGGCCCATCAGCCCCAGCCAGAAGATCGGCATCGAATAGCCGACCAGCGCCACGACCCGTGCGACCTGGTCGATGACGCCGCCGCGCCGCGCCGCCGCGATCACGCCCAGGGGCACGCCGATCACGACGCCGATGAATGTCCCCAGGGCCGCCAGTTCGAAGGTCGCGGGAAAGACGCGGGCGATGTCCTGTGCCACCAGCTGCCCGGTGGAGATGGAGCGCCCGAAATCGCCGCGCAGCACGTCGCCCACATAGGACAGGAACTGCACGATCAGCGGCTGGTCCAGACCCATCGCCACATAGGCGGCGTCGTACTGGGCCTGGGTGGCGCGGTCGCCCACCACCTTCAGCACCGGGTCGATCGGCATGACCCGCCCGATGATGAAGGTGACCAGCAGCAGCCCCAAGAGCGTCAGCGCCAGCGACAGGACGGTCCCCGCTACGCTGCGCACGCGCCTGCGGGTCAGGGCGCGGCGCCGCGACGATGCGGTCGCGACGCCGGTCGGATCGGTCAGGGCCATTTATTCGCCCTTCGTCACCTGACGATACATGACCGACGAAATGGCGCCGCCGCTCCACCAGTTCTGGACGCCGTCGCGCAGGCCGACCTGTTCGATGCGCTGGAACAGCGGCACGATCGGGGCCTCGGCCTGGTACTGGCGCTGGATGTCCTGGTACATCGCGGCGCGGGCGTCGGCGTCCTGCTCCAGGGTGGCTGCGACGGTGGCCTCGTTCATCTCGGCCGGCACCTCATAGGCGTTGCGCCAAGCCAGGAGGCCCACGGCCGCGGCCTCGTCGCTGTTGTCGGGGTTATAGGCGAAGGTCGCGGCATTGGTGTTCGGGTCCGAGTAATCCGGCCCCCATTCGCCCAGGAAGATCGGAACCTCGCGGGCGCGATAGGCGTCCAGCACCTGCGCGCCGGTCATCTGCTCGATCTCCAGCGTCAGGCCGACCTGGGCCATCGACGCCTGCAGGGTCTGGGCCACGTCCACGTATTCGCGCAGGTCGCGCACGCGGGTGGTGATGGTGCCGCCCTCGATCCCCGCATCGGTCAGGATCTGGCGGGCCTTCTCCACGTCATAGGTCCAGGGCTGCTCGTCCAGCACGCCCAGATAGCCCTGGGGCAGGAAGGTCTGGTGGGTGACGAACTGACCCTTCAGAAAGCTGCCGGTGATGCCCTCGTAATCGACGAGGTGCTTCATCGCCTCGACCACGGCGGGGTTCGACAGCAGTTCGTCCTTCTGGTTCAGGCCCATGTACAGGATGCGGCCGCGCGGCTCGTCCTGGATGGTCACGCCCTCGACCGCGGCGATGGACTCCACGTCCGTCGGCGTCAGGTTGCGCGCCACGTCGATGTCGCCCTGCTCCAGCAGCAGCCGTTGCGCACTGGATTCGGCGACGTTGCGCACGATCACGCGCTTCATCTCGGGGGCGCCCTGCCAGTACTCCTCATAGGCGGTCAGCTGCACCGCCTCGTTCGGACGCCAGGCCGACAGCACATAGGCGCCCGACCCGGCCTCGTTCGTGTTCAGCCAGGCATTGCCCATGTCGCCGTCGACCTCGTTGGCCATGACGGTCTCCATGTCGACCACGCTGGCGATGTTGGCGGTCAGGCAGTTCAGCACGAAGGTCGGCGCATAGGGCTTGTCCATCGTCAGCGTCAGCGTGTTGCCGTCGGCGGTGATCATCTGATCGACGTTGTCGGCGGTAAAGCCGAACTGGGTCAAGATGAAGGCCGGGGTCTTGTCCAGCTTGACCGCGCGCTGCAGCGACCAGGCGGCGTCCGCGGCGCGCACGGGGTTGCCGGAATGGAAGGTCGCATCCTCGCGCAGCGTGAAGGTGATGGACAGGCCGTCCTCGGACACCGCCCATTCGGTCGCGAGGCTGGGCTGGAAGCCCGCGTCCGGGTCCAGCGGGTTGAAATCGACCAGCCGGTCATAGGTGTTGTTGTTGACGTCGTTGCCCGCGAATTCGAAGCTTACCGCCGGGTCCAGGCTGATGATGTCGTCGATCGTGTGGGCCACGACCAGGGTGTCGGCCGGCGTCTCGGCCCAGGCCGCGGGTGCAAGCGCCAGCGCCGAGGCCAGAAGCATGGCGCGCATGGTCAGGGGATATGTCATGTGAGGTTCCTGTCGGTGATCGGCCCCCGCTGTGTCGCGGGGTTGCATGTCATGCAGCCTGCCGCAGGCCCGTCCGGCATTCAATGCCAATCTGACGGCCGGCCCGACGGGAAGGGCCTAGCCCGCCCTGACATCCCCGACGACCGGGCCGTCCAGCGCGGACGCGTCGCGCAGCGGGTGATCGGCGCTCATCACCTGCCCGCTGACGCGGTTCCGCCCGGCCAGCTTGCTGCGATACAGCATCCGGTCGGCCCCGGTCAGCCAGAAGGCATTGTCGCTGCCCATGTCGCAACGCCCCGACGCGACGCCGATGCTGATCGTCACCACCTGCCCCACCTGCGACGCGCGGTGCGGGATGGCCAGCGCCTCGACGCCGGCGCGCATCGTCTCGGCCAGGTGAAGGGCGCCGTCCAGGTCGGTGCCGGGCAGGATGCAGGCGAACTCCTCGCCGCCATAGCGCGCGCACAGGTCGCCCGACCGGCGGATCGCCTGCGCCAGCGCCTGCGACACGGCCTTGAGGCAGATGTCCCCCTCGGGGTGGCCATAGCTGTCGTTGAAGCCCTTGAAGTGATCGATATCCAGCATCAGCACCGCGATCAGACCGCCGTCGCGCGCCTGCCGGTGCAGCTCTGCCTGCAGGCGGCGTTCCAGCATGCGCCGGTTGGCCAGCCCCGTCAGCGGATCGCGCAGCGCCTGTTCGGTCAACTGGTCGCGCATCCGCTTCATCTGGACGTGGTTGCGCACGCGCCGCTGCAGGGCGGCCGGGCGGATCGGCTTGGTGACATAGTCGATCGCACCGACTGCCAACCCGCGCAACTCGGCCTCGTCATCGCCCAGGGCGGTGGCGAAGATCACCGGAATGTCGCTAAGCAGCGGATCGGCCTTGAAGATGCGGCACAGCTGATAGCCGTCCATGCCGGGCATCACCACGTCCAGCAGGATCAGGTCCGGCCTGCTTTCGCGGGCCACCTGCACGGCCTGTTCGCCGGACAGGGCAAAGCAGATCTCGTATTCGTCCTCCAGAACGGCGGTGACGATCTCGATGTTGGCGGGTTCGTCGTCGATCACAAGGATGACGGGGCGGTTGTCCATGTTCATATCCCTGGTTGACCGGTGTCGGGGTGGGGGCCGTTCAGCAGCGCATCTGCCGCGGCATAATCCAGCCGCAGCAGCGCGCGGCGCACGGGGTGGTCGTCCATCGCCATGCGGTCCAGCTGCAGCGCCTCGGCCAGCGCGTCAAAGCTGGCACGGGCGGCCATGCTGCGACGGCGGACCTGGTCGCGCAGATGGCCGCGCAGCTGGGCGATCCGCGCGCTGTCGCCGGCCGGGGTGGGCGGCGACGCGGCCGCGTAGGGCGTGCCCGCCGCCGCCGTCAGGCTGTCGGCGGCGGCGATCGCCGCAGCCAGCGGGCCGGACAGCTGCGCCAACAGCGCGTCGAAGCCGATCGTGTCATCGGCCTGCAGTGACGCCTCGATCTGCCCGGCAAGGGCCGCGATCCGGGGCAGCTCCAGCGAGGCCGCGACCCCCTTCAGGGTATGGGCGGCGCGATGCGCGTCCTGGCGTCGTCCGTCGGCGATCAGCTGCGCGATCTGCGCGACAGCATCGCGGTTCCCTTCGGCAAAGGACAGGATCAGGCGGCGCAGCAGCGGCCGCTTGCCGTTCACCCGTGCCAGCGCGGCGGGGATGTCGAAGGGCGGCAGGTGGTCGGGCAGGTCCGCGGCACCCACCCCCTCGGCCCGCAGGGTCGGGGGGGCGGCGGTGGGCACGATCCGCATGTGGCGTGACAGCACCGCGATCAGGCGCGCGGGATCGACAGGCTTGGTCACGTGATCGCACATCCCCGCCTGCATGCAGGCGCGGCGTTCGTCGTCATAGGCATGCGCGGTCAGCGCGATGATGGGCAGGGCCTCGGCCGTGTGCGTCAGGCGGATCTGCCGCGTGGCGGTCAGCCCGTCCATCTCCGGCATCTGCATGTCCATCAGCACGGCGGCATAGCCCGCCGCACCAGCCTCGACCATCCGGCAGGCGACAAGCCCGTTCTCGGCGCAATCGACCAGCAGGCCCGCATCGCCCAAAAGCGCGACCGCGATCTCCTGGTTGATCGGATTGTCCTCGACCAGCAGCACGCGTTGACCGCGCATCGCCTCGGGCAGCACGGGGGCGGCGGGCAGGACGGGCGCGACCTCGGGGACATGGCGCTCGGCCAGCCCGGGCAGCTGCTTGAGCGCATCCAGCAGGTTGCGCGCGTTGATGGGCTTGGCCAGGAACAGGTCGATCGTCTCTCCGCCGGCCTCGGCCATGACGGCGTCGACGCCGTGCGCGGTCATCACCATCGTGGCGGGCATCCGCCGCAGACCCACCCGCCGCAGCGCGCGCAGCGTCTGCAGCCCGTCCAGATCGGGCATCTTCCAGTCCAGGATCACCAGGTCATAGGGATGGCCCCGCTGATCCGCCGCCTGCACCATGTCCAGCGCCGCGCGGCCCGAGGGCGCCAGGATCACCCGGATCTGCCAGCGGGCAAAGATCGCCTCCAGCATCTTCAGCGCGATGGGGCTGTCATCCGCGATAAGGATGCGCAGGGCGCGGATCGCGCTGCAGGGCAGGATCGCCTCGGCGGCCTCCACCTGTCCGATCCCCAGGCACAGCGAGAAGGTGAACCGGCTGCCCTGCCCCGGCACGCTCTCCGCGCGGATCCAGCCGTCCATCTGCTGGACGATCTGCTTGCAGATCGCCAGCCCCAGCCCCGTCCCCCCGAACCGCCGCGTGGTCGAGCTGTCGGCCTGCGTGAACGGCGTGAACAGCCGGCCGACCTGGTCGGGCGTCATGCCGATGCCGCAATCGCTGACCGAGATCTCGACCCGGGCCTGGTCGTCCTGCCGTTCGACCAGGCGGGCGGTCAGCACGATCTCCCCATCCTCGCTGAACTTGGTCGCGTTGCTCAACAGGTTCAGCAGCACCTGGTTCAGGCGCAGCTCATCCCCGACCAGCATCTCGGGCAGGCGTTCGTCGATCTCCTGGCGCAAGGTCAGGCGGCGGGCGGCCATGGTGTCGGCCACCATCTGGACCTGGCATGACATCGCCGAACGCAGGTCGAAGGGCCGCGCCTCCAGGGTCAGCGCCCCCGCCTCGTTCTTGGAAAAATCCAGCAGGTCGTTGATCAGGCGCAATAGGACGCCCCCCGCGGTGCTGATCCGGCTGACATGCTCGCGCTGGCGCGGTTCCAGCGTAGTTCGCTGGACCAGGTGGCAAAAGCCCAGGATGGCGTTGATGGGGGTGCGGATCTCGTGGCTCATGTTGGCCAAGAACATGCTCTTGGTGCGGTTCGCCTCCTCGGCCTCGCGGGTGCGTTCCTCCAGGGCGGCGCTTTTGGCCACGATCTCATCGCTCATTTTGCCGATGCGGTCGAAGGACTGGACGACCTTGTCGCTGACCCAGACCAGAACCGCGGTCTGAAACGCCACGATGGCCCCGTGCAGCAGCACCCGCGCCACGTCGCCGTCGGTCGAGAACACGGCATTCGGCAGCAGATAGAACAGCACCAGATGATGCACAGTGATCGCCGCCGCCGACATGATCAGGGCCGACCGATCGAACCATGCCAGGTTCAGCGCCAGCACGGCATAGAAGTACATGTGCATGTCCATCTGCCAGGCGTGCCCCTCGAACACCAACAGGAACAGCGCAGGCTCGCCCACCAGGGCCACGGCGGCGATGTTGCGCGTCACCGGCCGAGTGCGGCGCAGCCTCCACAGCAGGTGATAAAGCGCGGCTAGCCCCCCGGCCAGTGCCATCGCCGTAAACGGTGACATGCTGCCCACCCACAGCGCGGCCAGGCCGATTACCGGGACATGAGCCCAGAACAGCGTGACCAGCATCCGGCCATAGCGCGCCCGCAGCGCGTTCAGTTCGACGTTCATCGTGCCCCCTCCGCGTCCGACGCGACGCATCCCAAAGATCCCGGCGCGGGCAGCACCAGCCATGCGCCCCGCTGGCGGACGCGGTCCTCGAACCCGTCGTCGCCCGACAGCACGACCGACAGGCCGGGCAGCGCGCCAAAGGCGATCACCCCGCCCCCGGCGGCATGGACCAGGTCCAGAACCTGCGCCCGATGCAGGCCGGGACTGGTCATAACAAGGAACTGTCCCGGCGCGCCCGGGCGGGTCAATGCATGGCCCGCCAGCGCAACCAGCCCCGCCAGCGCCAGCGCCAGCGCCGGCAAAAGCGCGCCCAATGCACCCCCCTCGGTTTCGGGCGCCGTCATGTCGGCACCGGTTCCAGATGTCACGATGTGCTCCTGCCCTATCCTTGAAGTGCACAATATCCCGCAACGCGTCGTCCGTCCGCAGACCGGTCGAATGCAAGAATGTCCAAAACGATGCGGTTCATACGGAACCAGTGGCGTAACCGTGCGCCCACGGGGGGTCCGGGGGCGCGTAGCCCCCGGCCACCGCGGGACGCAATCCGCGTGCAACGGCCCTCGCAGACGGGCCGCCGAACCCCGCCCCCGCCCGGCGCTGCCATGGCTGCCTAAAAATCATGGGACAAAGCGGATCAGTCGCCCCGCACGACTGTATTTCGTGAAGGATTCCCTATTCTGAGATGGGGCAGTGGCTCCAGGCTAGTCGATCATCGCTGCATTCTGTGATCTCAACAACATCGCCCACCCGCGGGGTCGTGTGATCGACCGGCGGCTGGTTCCTATGTGCTGCTCGCTTCCAATACTCCCTCCACCGGATGCCATAAGTGACAGCGCCGGCCCGCCCATCGCTTTCCGTGACGATGACTGCGGAATCCACGCGCGGTGCTCCGCTTAGGCGGTGATCGGGCAATCCAGGATGTACCGCCCCGGACATCTCCGCGTCCCCGGCATTCCGGTCGAATGCGGCACCTGACTGGCACTTCATCCGGACGAGGGCTTTCAGCGCATTCTTGACGCCGTGCAGCTTTGACAACGCGGGTCAGGCCATGGACCTGTCGGCCTATCCGACCTAGGGTCCCTGCGCCGGCACTTTACACGCGCCCCGTCACCGGCCATGCGGCGGCTCCGGACAGGCACGGTCCGGATCAACCGCCATGGTCGCTGGTGCAATCATGCTCTGCCGGCCGGGGCCTGCGAGTAACCGGGCATCGGCAGCGATCCGGGCTGCACGGCCTGTCGCGAACGTGGCCAACACAAGACCGTGCCGAATGAAATCTGAGGAGCCTTCCATGACCCACCGCATCGCCCTGATCCCCGGAGACGGCATCGGCATTCCCGTGACCGAGGCCGCCCTGCGCGTCATGGAGGCCAGCGGCGCCGACATCGCGACCGAGAGCTTTCCCTGGTCCTGCGATCATTACCTGCAGCACGGCCGCATGATGCCCGAGGACGGGATCGAGACCTTGCGCGGCTTCGACGCCATCTTCCTGGGCGCGGTGGGCTGGCCCGCCCGCGTGCCCGATGCCGTGTCGCTGCACGGGCTGCTGCTGCCCATCCGCAAGGCCTTCGTCCAATACGCCAACATACGCCCGCACCGCCTGCTGCCCGGCGTCGAGGGTCCGCTGAAGACCCGCAATTTCGACATCCTCTGCATCCGCGAGAACACCGAAGGCGAATATTCCGGCGCTGGCGGCCGCGTCCATCAGGGCACACCTGACGAGGTCGCGGTCGAGACCTCGATCTTCACTCGCGCTGGCGTGGAACGCATCCTGCGCTTCGGCTTCGAACAGGCGCAGGCACGGCGGGGCAAGCTGGCCTCGGTCACGAAGTCGAACGCGCAGCGCCACAGCATGGTATTCTGGGACGAGGTCACCGACGAACTGGCCGCCGAATACCCGGACGTCGCTGTCACCCGCTACCACATCGACGCGATGTGCGCGCGGATGGTCATGGCGCCCGAAACGCTGGACGTGGTCGTGGCCTCGAACCTTTTTGGCGACATTCTGACGGATCTGGGCGCGGCCATCCAGGGGGGCCTGGGCTTTGCGGCCTCGGCCAACATCGACCCGACGCGCCGCAACCCGTCGATGTTCGAACCGGTCCACGGCTCGGCCCCCGACATCGCGGATCAGGGCATCGCCAACCCGATGGCGGCGTTCTGGTCGGCGGCGATGATGCTGGACCACCTGGGCCAGACGGCCCCCGCCGCCCGCATCATGGCCGCACTGGAGGCCGCCACCGCCCGCGGCATCGGCACCCGCCCCGGCCGCGACACCACCGACGCCATCACCACGGCCGTTATAGCGCAGCTGTAAAGACCGCACCGACCCGCGCTCCCCGTCGGTCTCTACCGACCCAAGCCCGGCGCTCCGGCGAGCGCTGACAGATGCGTGGGTCGGTGCCGATACCAGCGCCACAGAAGATCCTGACCTCGCGCCGGGCATTCCTTGGGCACAGTCGCGGTTATCGAACCGTACATGGTTGAACGACGATGACTGGTGCCGCCCGTGCCGACAGTCGCATATCTATGCAACACGCCATTCTGCGGATGCTTTTGCAAAACACTATAGCGGTGATTCCTGGACGCCCTGCGCGGATTGTGGCGCTGCAGAAAAGCAAGTCATCATCTGAATTCCGGGTCTGGATTGTTGCTGATGCTAATCTCACGCCTTGGTTCGCTGAGGTGACCCATCGACGGATAGCCAGTTCCGTCCAGCCACGGCACTACGGCCTAAGCGCAGTTTTACAGGAGGATCGTTGCTCAATGTGATGATCACGACAAGGTTGCTCCTGTCGTGCGTCGATAATGTTGAGACAGTATGCTGCCCTGACAAACGGACGTTATGGCAGTTGTAATTGTGTTCTTGGTAAAGCGACGGAACACGACCTCCGGCGTCGTCGCACGTCGTGATAAACCTGCCAGAGGGCCCTGCCGTCATTCGGGCCGACAGTATGCAGCCAGTCAGCCGCTTTCGTTGGATTGACCTGTGTAAAAGCACGGTGGTGAACGATCAACAGAGGCCTTCATTCCTACGCCTCTCGGCGGAGAAAGCATTCACGTCCTTGTCGAGGCGAGACTAGTCACTCGCACGAAGACCTTGGCAGTGTAGCAGTCCTAACGACGCGACACGCATGCATATCGTTTTTTAGGATGGCATGCTCTGTAAGCCTAACCAGCAAATCTCTGCATGGTCTGCGCGTTCCTCCTTTCCATCGCAAAACCGACAGAAGGGCTGAATCTATAAAAAGCGGAACAGGAAAAAGCGCCGCTGGAAACGTTTCTTATCCCATGATGCCGTCACAGGTTATCATCAAATTGTGCCGCAGCATCCATACTGACCCCGCGGTCTTGCTGGCGTCCAGCTACGGACGCGCGAGAGGACACTGACTTGTCGGAACTCGGATATTGCCCGATAGCGTTACGAGTACGACTTACTCTGACGCCGAGAATGAAGCCTGGACTAGTGACGAAGCCGATCATCATGCTCGGAACCGATGCGACCGATTAAAGGCGATCTAAAATCACTGCCCAATGACGGCGGGATGAAATTTTCTCCCGGCTCGGTAATCTTGACGATCACCCATGCGCGCCTTCTCTGCGTCCAAGACAGGTCACTGTGCGCGTTCGGAATGTTTCGTCAACACGCTAGGGGAACAGCGGAACTTGCGCCGGCGGCCTTTCGGGCGCCGACGCGGAAAGCATACAGTCCGGGTCAGTTCCGGTTCTCGCCGAAGGGCAGCGGTTCGGGAGACTGGCCGCGGGTCTTGGCCAGCGACACGACCACGCCCACCGTTAGGATGAAGAACGTGATCCCAAGCGACCAGGACGGCGGGAACTTCTCCCAGCCCATCAGGTCCGCGATGAAGATCTTGGAACCGATGAAGATCAGCAGGATCGACAGCGCGTATTTCAGATAGGCGAAGCGGTGCAGGATCGCGGCCAGCGCGAAGTACAGCGCCCGCAGGCCCAGGATCGCGAAGATGTTCGAGGTGTAGACCAAATACGGGTCCGTGGTGATGGTGAACACCGCGGGAACCGAGTCGACAGCAAAGACGAGGTCCGCGATCTCGATCACGATCAGCGCCAGCAGCAGGGGCGTGGCCCAGCGGACCAGCTTGCCGGTCTTGGGATCGGGAATCTTGACCGTGAAGGCATGGCCGTGAAGCTCGTCCGTGACGCGCATGCGGCGGCGCAGCCAGTTCAGCGCCTTGTTGTCGGCCATGTCCGTGTGATCGTCGCTGGCGAACAGCATCTTGATGCCGGTGAAGATCAGGAAGGCCGCGAACAGGTACAGGACCCAGTGATAGTTCTCGACGATGGTCGCGCCCAGGCCGATCATGATGCCGCGCAGCAGGATCACGCCCAGGATGCCCCAGAACAGCACGCGGTGCTGGTATTCGCGCGGAATCGCGAAAAAGCTGAAGATCAGCGCGATGACGAAGATGTTGTCCATCGCCAATGTCTTCTCGACGATGAACGCGGTCAGGTACTGCGCCGTGGCCTCCCCGCCCATCGTCCAGTAGATGAAGCCCGAAAAGGCGATGCCCAAGGTGATGTACATGGCCGACAGCTTGAGGCTTTCGGCGATCCCGATCTCATGGTCGTCCTTGTTCAGGACTCCCAGGTCAAAGACCAGCAGGGCGATGACCAGCCCCATGAAAAGCAGCCACATCCAGATGGGCTTGCCCAAGAATTCGCTTAGAAGAAGTTCCACGATGCCCTCGCAAGACTGAAAATGTGCGGGGCAAGGGACGACGGAAGGGCCACCGATGCACCGAGCACGCTCGATGCGGTCCGACATCGCAGCCGATCGTGACGATCATGCTGCCAGAGGGGCCCGGTCCGCAGGGCGGCGCATACCACGAATCGGCCGCCCGCACAAGCATGCGCTTATGCGGGCGGCATCGCGCGGCATTAGAACTCCAGCATCTGCCCTCGACCGGCCGGGGCCGCGACCCGGATCGGGCGCGCCTCGACCGCAAAGTCCGGTGCAAGCGACGGGCGTTGGGCGGGCGGTGCCTGATCGGTCACGGTGAATGCCCCCATCTCGGTCGAAAGGACCTGGGCCTGCTGGCGCAGCGACATGGACGCCGCCGTCGCCTGTTCTGCCACCGCGGCATTCTGCTGGGTCACCTGGTCCAGCTGGTTCACGCCGCTGTTGATCTCGGACAGGCCGATGGACTGTTCGGCGGTGGCCAGGGCGATGGCCGCGATCTGTTCGGACACGTCCGACGCCTTCTGCAGGATGACCCCCAGGCTGTCGCCCGTCCGGCCCACAAGATCGGACCCGGTCCTGACCTGCGCCGCGCTTTGCGAGATCAGGCCACGCACCTCGCGCGCGGATTCCGCCGCGCGCTGCGCAAGGCCCCGCACCTCGGAGGCCACGACCGCAAAGCCGCGACCCGCCTCTCCGGCTCGAGCAGCCTCGACGCCCGCGTTCAGGGCCAACAGGTTGGTCTGGAACGCGATGTCGTCGATGACACCGATGATGCGGGTGATCTGTTCCGACGACCGCTGGATGCCCTGCATGGCGGTGACCGCATCGGCCACGACGGCCGCGCTGGTCTGGGCGATGTCGCGGTTCTGGCCGCTGGCGCGCTCCGCCTCTCGGGCGCGTTCGGCGGTCTGGCGCAGGCTCTCGTTCATCTGGTTCAGGGCCGCGGCGGACTGTTCCAGTGTGGCGGCCTGGGTCTCGGCGCGGCTGGACAGCTCTCCGGCGGCCATGTTGATCTCGTCCGCGCCGCCGCGCACCTGGTTGGCGACGTCGGTGATGCGGCGGATCGTGTCCGACAGACCGCCCACGACACCGTTGAACGCCAGGCGCAGCGAATCATAGCCCTGCGGAAAGGGATCATGCGCGGGGCTGGCGATCTGATGCGTCATATCGCCAGCGGCCAGCCGGTCCAGCCCGGTGCCGATCTCGCGCACGACGCGGGCCTGACGCTCGGCCTCGGCGCGGGCGTCGCGGTCGCGGGCGTCGCGCGCGGCCTCGGCCTCGGCCTCCAGACGCCGGGCAGTCAGCGCCCGGTCGCGGAACACCTGCATCGCCCCGGCCATCGCCCCGATCTCGTCGCCGCGGCCGGCATGGGGGACCGGCGTCTCCAGGTCACCATCCGCCAGACGGGTCATCGCCGCCGTCATCCCCTCGATCGGACGAGAGATGATCTGCGCGCCGAACCAGACGACGACCAGCGTTCCCAGCAGCATCAGCGCCGCGGTCAGAACCGCCCGGTCGCGCGTCTGGGTGACGTGCGCCATCACGGTCGCGCGCGGCACATGCATCATCAGGGTCCAGCTTTCGTCCATGCCGGGAAAGGCGACTGACCCTGTCAGGACCATCGACTGTTGCCCCTCCACCTCAGCGTAGTGCATCGGTCCCGCCGCCATCAACGCCTGGTCCGCAGCCTGCACCGGCTGGCCCAGCAGCGCGCGGTCCTCATGCGCGATCCACAGCCCCCCGGAGCTGACCAGCCGCACGCGACCGTCGCCAAAGGGACGCAGCTCCTCGATCCGCGCCGACAGCCGGTCCAGCGATACGTCACCGGTCAGCACGCCTACCGGCCGCGTGCCGTCGCGGACCACGCCGCTGACGGTGGTCATCAGCACCTCGGCACCATTCACGGGGTACAGATAGGGCGGCGTGATCAGGCTGCGATCCTCGCGCAGCGGCCGGTCGTACCAGCTGTCGGTCCCGGCCTCGGGGCGCATGTCCAGTTGTTCGATGCCGATGCTTCCGTCAGGGGCGTAGAAGAAATACGGCACGAACCGCCCGGCGGCATCCGCATAGGGGCTGCCCAGATGGGCGCCATCCGGCCCAAGCGCGTCGGGTTCCAGCGCCAGCGTCATGCCGACCAGATCGGGACGCGTGCGCAGGATCGTGGTGACGATAGAGGCAAGCGCGTCGCGATTTGCGGGATCGTCGGCGATCGCCCCCTCGATCCCGGCGACGCCGGTGCGGACGGTGTCGATGACGCTGCCGACCTCCTGCGCGATGGTCGCGGCATAGCCGGTCATCAGCGCGCCGGCATGCGCCTCGGATTCGCGGGCCGAATCGCGCGTCATCAGGCTTGTCGTCAGCGCGATCACGGCGACGATGGCAAAGGCGGTCAGCGCGGCGGCGGACAGGGCCAGCTTGGCGCGGATGGAGATGGAACGGAACGGCATGCTTGCCCCTCTCTTGGGGGTTGGTCGGGAAAGAGGTCTGTCCCGCCGGGATAGCAGCCACAGGTTTCCGATCCGTTACCGGGGCGCCGTCGAACGTGACCAAATCGATCGATCCCGACGGCCATCGACGGCCTAGCCCTTCAGGCGCGCCATGAACCCCCGATCGATCCGGTCCTTGACCCGCCACAGCCAGCGGCCCTGCAGGACAATGCCGTGCCACTGGGCCAGCGCCTCCTGCCCGCCAAGCGAGATGATCTTCAGATAATCCCGCTGCGGCCGGAACGCCCGGCAGGGGCGGCCCAGATGCCGCGCGGCCACGTTCGCCGCCAGCACGGGCGCCTGGCGCACGGCAAAGACACCGGCCTTTGGGCGCGGGGCGTGGGTCATAAAGGCACAGTCGCCGGCCGCGAACAGGTCGGGATGGCCAGGCACCTGCAGGCAAGGCCCCACGCAAACAAAGCCCGCCTCGTCCACCGGCAGATCGCGTGCCAACCAGTCCGGCGCACGCGCGCCGGCGATGCCCAGGGTCAGGGCGCTGTCGATCCGCCGTCCGTCGGCCAGCACCACGTGATCGGCCGCGACCCGATGCACGCGCGCCTCCGTCAGGACCGCGACCCCTGCCCTGTCAAGTGCGCGGCGCAGCAGGGTCCGGGCGCGCGGCGTCAGGGCTGCGGCGATGCGGGGCCCGGCCTCGACCAAAGTGACGGGCGCGCGCTGGCGATGGGACAGGGCAAGCGCGATCTCGGCCCCTGCCACGCCGCCGCCGATCACGACCGACGGCAGGCCCCGGTCGGGCAACGGCAGATCGGCGCGCAGCGGCTTGACGGCACGCGCATAGTCAAGAAACCCCGCGATTTCAGGCATGACGCCCTGGCTGCCCACATCCAGCGCGGCCTGGGAATAATCCAGACGCTGCGCCGTGCCGCAGGGCTGCTCGGCCGTCACCTGGCGCGCGACCGGGTCGATCCCGGTGATACGCGCGCGCAGAAAACCCGCCCCGTGCCGCGCGGCGAAATCCGCCAGCCCGACGCTTAGCTGGTCGGCGCGGTAATGGCCCGCGATCAGGCCGGGATACATGCCCGAATAGGTCGCGTGCTCGGCCATGTCGACCAGCAGAACGGCCGCCTTCGGCAGCGCCGCCCGCAGCTGCGGCAGCGCCAGCAGATTGGCATGCCCCGCCCCCAGCAGCAGGATGCGCGCCCCGCTCACCCCTGGGCGTTCTGATGCGCGTAAAGACCCACCGAGCGGTCCAGATGCGCCTGCATCGCCGCCACCGCGCCGTCCGGATCATGCGCGGCGATCAGGTCGGTGATGGCCTCGTGCTCGCGCAGGGTGACCTGCTCGTTGCCCGACCAGTGCAGGAGCACGCCGTGATACTGAAACAGCCAGCGCAGCATCGACTGGCTGGTGGCGACCAGGATCGGGTTGCCCGAAATCGCCGCGATGCGCGCATGGAACGCCATGTCCTGAGTGACAAAGCGCGCGGCATCGCCCAGACAGTCGCGCTGCGCGGCGATCAGGTCGCGCAGCTCGGCCACGTCGTCTTCGGTCGCGGTCTGGGCGGCCATGCGCACCAGCCCGCATTCGAACATCCGCCGCGCCTGCTTCAGGTGGTCCAGCTGGTCGGGCTCCGACGACAGCAGCATCCGCGCCACGTCGTCCACGCGGCTGAGGACGCTGTCCGCGCTCAGCGCGTTGACGCGGCTGCGCTCGCCGTGACTGATGGTGATCAGGCCCATGGTGTGCAGGTGCTGCAGCGCCTCGCGCACGGCGGGGCGGCCGGTGCCGAACCGCTCCATCAGGTCGCGTTCCGACGGCAGCGGCGCGCCGGGCGGCAGCTCTCCGCTGGCGATCATGTCGCGCAGGCGGTCGAACACCTGGTCGGACAGCTTGCGCCGGACGATTCGGTCGGAGGGGTCGGTCGGTTGCATCATGCCCATGGTTTAGGGCGGCCCGCGCCCGCCTGCAAATCCGGCGCGTCGTCCTGATCCCAGCCCCAGGGCGCCAGTCCCGCCTGCGCATGGGGCGTCAGGTTGGCGCGCAGGACGCGCCCGCCCAGATGCAGCCGCACCAGATCGCCCCCCCGCGCATCATGGACCGGCGCGCCGGCCAGCACCGCCAGCGCGGCCACGACCCCCGCCACCGGGCGCGGACGGCCATCGGGCGCGAAGAGGCCGCGCGGGCCAAGGACCTCGGCCGGGGTCCAGACCGACAGCCCGGCGGGCGCAATGGCCGCGGCCAGCCCGCAGGCCCAGGCCGCCGCGAACCCGCTCTCCTGGCGCGGATCGTCATCGGTCATGCAGACGCGCCCGCGCCCCGGATTGGGGATTGTGCGGCTGCCATAGGGGTTGTGGCGCATGGCGATGGTCGAGGGCCCCAGCCAATAGTCCGCATCCCCCGCCAGGGCACGCCCCGTGGCCAGGATATGCGGCACCGCCTCCAGCGCCTCGACCACCGACAGATCGTCGGCGGCATGCACGATGGGGCAGAGCCCATGCGTCACGACCGCCAGCCCCGGCGGCGACGGCTTGCGGTTCAGTTCGGGAAAGAAGCCGGCCACGCCCCCGCCCACCGGATGCCCCGCGAAGGCCGCGCACGCCGCCGCATGGACCTGCGCCAAGGGCGCGCAGGGCGGCCAGTCCGACCCCGGCGGCGTCGATTGCCGGTCCGGCCGCGCATGGACCAGTACCGTGGCCGCGACCAGGCCCGATGCCGCCAGCGCCGCGGCATGGCGGGCGAACTCCTCCTGCGGGTCGCCCTGAGGGTCGCAGAGCGCCAGCAGCTCCAGATCATAGGCCGGGCCGGGCAACGCCGCCTGCAGCGCGGCGAAACTCGCCAGATCGCGCGCGACATCGCCCGCTGCATCCAGATGGCACAGCAGACGTTGCGCCCCGATCGCGGCCAGATCCTGCGGCGCGCGGGCCAGATGCGCCGCATCCGCCCCGGTCAGGGCCAGGGCCGTCTGCGGAAAGCGCGGGTCGGCCACGCGGGTCTGCGGGCCTAGGACCGGGGCCACGGGCGCGGCCGGGGTCCAGCGGATGGTGACGGTCTGGATGGTCTCGCCCTCCAGACGGTAGGGCCAGGGCTGCGCCAAGGGGCGGTTGTAGGTCTTGAAGGACGCATCGCCCCACTGGCGCTGATCCTCCATCTCGAAGATGTCGCCGTCGAAGCGGCAATGGACGCGCCAGCCGCCCGCCTGATGGGTCAGGCCGGTGATGTCCATGAAGGGCTGCCACGGCGCGATCAGCGTGGGAAAGCGCGCCTGCTCGGGCGGGCCGTCCGCGTGATCGACCGTGACCGGCACCTCCGCGACCCCGGTGATCGGGTGCAGCAGCGTGAAGCCGGTGCGGTTCGTCCAGACCTGCCCCCGCGCCCCGATCACCGCCCGCGCGGTCAACCCGTCGGGCGTCAGATCGACCGTCAGCGCGGCGCGCACGCTGCCCGTGCCCATGTCATACCGCGCCGTCCAGGCGATGCGCGGGCCGTCTGGCCCGTCGGACAGGCGCAGATCGTCGATGCGGGGCACTACGGTGCCCCAGTCGCGGTCGCGGACCAGGAAGGCCAGGCCGCGGATCGCCTCGACCCCGTCCAGATGCAGGTGGCGCAGGCGGTCACCCTCCAGCACCAGCCGCGCCGGCCCGCAGGAGAGCGTCCGCGTCACGGCCGGACCCGGCTGCCGTCGCGGGCCGAGGCATAGGCGGCCTCGACCAAAGCCAGCGTGGCCAGGTTGTCGCGCCCCGAGGTCTCGGGCACCCGGCCCTCGCGCAGGCAGGCGACGAAGTCCTGCTGGATCAGCGCGACGCTTTCCTGGATGTTGTGCCAGGGCCGTTCGGCCCAAGGCAGCAGCGGGGGCGACACGTCGCGCACCTGCCGGTCGCCGCGGCGGTCGATGACCAGCCGGTATCCGGCCTCCAGCCGCAGCGTGCCCTCGGTGCCGTCGATCTCGATCAGGGTCTGGGGAAAGGTCTCGTCCCGCCGCGTCGCATAGGAACAATCCACGACCGACGTCACCCCACCTGCGTGATCCATCAGGATCGTCGCCACGTCCTCGCCGCGGATCGCGGGGTTGATGCGCGCGGTGCTGGCCGACAGGCGTTCCACCTCTCCGAAGAGGGCGCGGGCGATGTCCAGGATATGGATGCCCAGATCCTGGATGATGAAGCGCGGATCGGTCGCCAGATAGGGCTGCCCCGAGAAGACGTCATAGCCCGACCGGAAGCTGACCCGCCCGAAGAAGGGCCGCCCCACCGCGCCCTCGCGCAGCGCGGCCAGCACGGCGCGGATCGGCGACTGCCAGCGGAAGTTCTCATGCACCATCAGGACGCGGCCCGCGCGCTCCATCGCGGCGACGATGGCGCGGGCATCCTCCAGCGTCTCGGCAAAGGGCTTCTGGCAGATGGCGTGCAGGCCGGCCTCGGCCGCCGCCATCACCAGCGGGCGGTGCGAGGGCAGGGTCGTGGCGATGTCGACCACGTCCAGATCCGCCTCGCGCATCATCCGCGCCGCGTCGTCAAAGCGCTGCGCGATGCCGAAGCGCGCGCCCATCGCGGCCAGCCGGTCCGGGTCGCGGTCGCAGATCGCGGTGACCTGCGCCCCCTCGGCATCGGCCCAGCCCTGCATCTGGTTCACCGCGAAGAAGCCGCAGCCGATCAGTCCGACCTTGATCATGGCATCATCCACCAGCCCAGCCCCAGGGAGATGGCGGGAACATAGGTGATCGCCGCCAGCATCACCAGAACCGTGGCGATGGGCCAGACCAGCGACCGGAACAGCGCCTGCACCGGAACCTTCGCCACAGCGGCCGCCGCGAAGAGGTTCACCCCCAAAGGCGGCGTGATCATGCCCAGTGCCAGGTTCACCACGATGACGATGCCGAAATGCACCGGATCGATGCCGAAGCTGATCGCCACCGGCGTCAGGATCGGGGCCAGCACCAGGATCGCGGCGCTGGTCTCGATGAACATGCCCACGACCAGCAGCAGCAGGTTGACACCCAGAAGGAAGGTCAGCGCGCTGCCGAAATTCTCCTGGGCCCAGGTGCCGACGGCGCCGGGCAGGCCCGACAGGCTGATCAGGAAGCTGAACAGTGCCGCCGCCGAGATGATCAGCATGACCGCCCCGGACGACACCGCCGCCGCGCGGAAGATGCCCGGCAGGTCGGACCAGGACAGTTCGCGATAGACGAAGATCGACAGGATCAGCGCATAGATGACCGACACGGCGGCGGCCTCGGTCGGGGTGAAGACGCCGCCATAGATGCCGCCCACGATGATGATCGGCATCATCAGCGCCCCGAAGGCGCGGCGCGCGGCGGGCAGGATGGCCTGGCGTCCCTCGCCGTCCCGCTTGCCGTGACCCTTCACGCGGCACCAGATCTGGACCATCACGACCAGCGCGGCGGCGATCATCAGCCCCGGCACTATGCCCGCCAGGAACAGCCGGGTGATCGAGGTCTCGGTCGAGACCGCATAGAGGATCATCGGCACCGAGGGCGGGATGATCACGCCCAGTTCGGCGGATGACGCCTGGATCGCGCCCGCCATGCCCACCGGATAGCCGTGGCGCAGCATCGCCGGGATCAGGATGGACCCCACCGCGAAGGTCGTGGCCACCGAAGACCCCGAGATGGCCGCGAACAGCATGCAGGTCAGCACGCAGCTGCTGGCCAGCCCGCCCTGGATGTTGCCGACCATGGATTTCACCAGATCGACCAGCCGGGCCGAGATGCCCCCCTGGGTCATGATCGCGCCCGCAAGGATGAAGAACGGCACCGCCATCAGCGGAAAGCTGTCCAGCCCGGTGAACATCTTCTGCGGCACGACCAGCAGCGGCAGGTTGGAGAAGAAGTGGATCGCGATGATCGAGGCCAGCGCGATGGACACCGCCACCGGCACGGACAGCGCGAAGAGGCCCACGAGGCCTGCGGCAAGAGCGGTGTTCACGGGCGTTCCCTTTCCTGTTCGACATGGCGCAGCAGCACGCCCGGAATGGCCATCAGCGCGCCCAGGGGGATCGCCGCATAGAACCAGCTCATCGAGGTGCCCAGCATCGCCACCCGCTGCGCCTGCACCCGCAGCGTCATGGACCAGCCCTGCCAGACCAGCACCGCCAGCAGGATCAGCGTCAGCAGCGTGACCAGCCGGATCACCCAGATCTGCGCGCGGGCGGGCAGCAACCCGCGGATGAAGTCGATGGGGATCATCGCGCCAAGGCGGAAGCCCGCCGCCGCGACCAGCAGCGTGGACCAGATGATCAGGCCTCGGGCCAGGATCTCGGACCAGCCTGCGGCATGGCCCAGGCCGAACCGCGTGACGACCTGAAAGAAGACCAGCCCCGTCGCCACCGCCAGCAGCAGCGCGGCCAGGTTGTGGGTCAGCCGGACGACGCCCTCGGCCCAGGCTTCGACATGTCTCATGATGATGTCCCCGTTCGCGGGACGGGGCCGCGGACGGCCCCGCCGGAAGCGCTATTCCTGCGCCGCGCGGATGCGCGCGATCAGCTCGGGCGCATAGCGGTCGGCGAACTCGTCATAGGCGGGCTGGACCGCGGCGGCGAAGGCGGCCTTGTCGATGCCGTCGATCACCTCCATCCCGTTCTCGCGCATCAGCGCGATGCCCGATTCCTCGTTCGCGGCGACGGTCTGGCGCGATGCGGCGGCGGCGGCCTGCGCGGCCTCCACGAACCAGCCCTGCTGCTCCTCGGTCAGGCCGTCCCAGTGGATCGCGGACATGGCCACCACGGCGGGCGAATAGACATGGCCCGTCAGGGTGATGTTGTCCTGGATCTCCCACATGTTGTTGGCGGTCACGATGGGGATGGGGTTCTCCTGCCCGTCGATGGTGCCCTGCTGCAGCGAGGTCAGCACCTCGGTCCAGCTCATCGGCGTGGGGGCGGCCCCGGCGGCGCGGAAGGCCGCGATATGGACCTCGTTCTCCATCGTGCGCAGCTTCAGCCCGGCCAGGTCGGCCGGCTCGCGGATCGGACGGACCGAGTTGGTGATGTGGCGGAACCCGTTCTCGGCCCAGGCCAGGCCCACGATGCCGTGCGGCTGGAAGCTGGCCAGCAGCTCCTGTCCGATCTCTCCGTCCAGGACCGCATGCGCGCTGGCGTAGTCGTCGAACAGGAACGGGAAATCCAGGGCATAGACCTCGGGGACGAAGTTGCCGATGGGTCCGGTCGAGGAGATCGCCAGCTCGACCGTGCCGATCTGCATCCCCTCGATCACGTCGCGCTCGCCGCCCAGGGCGCCTGCCGGGCGCAGCGCGATCTCGAAGGCGCCGTCCGACCGTTCCGCGATGGTCTCGGCAAAGGCGCGGGCCGCGTCGCCGTAATGGCTGTCGGCGGGCGGGGTGAAGGCCAGGTTCATCACGCGGGCCTGGGCCAGCGCCGGCCCCGCACCCAGCAGCATGGCCAGCATCGACGCGGCGGTCATCATCTTGGTCATCGAAGGTCTCCTCCCTTGTGTTGCTGATCGCGGCGGACGCTCCCCCGCCCGCCGCGCGATGTCAGGTGATGCGGTGGATGCTGGCCTCGACCTCGTCCCAGTCGAAGACCCGCTTCCAGTCGTCGCGCATCAGCATCGGCTTGCCGAACTCGATCGCCTTGTTGCAGGCGTCCGAGAACGCGCCCTCGCGCTCGTTGAACAGCACCGCGCCCAGAATGTTCATATGGCCCAGCAGGAAGTCGCGGGCGCAGTCGTGGCTGACGCCGCTGCGCGCCACGCATTCGTCCAGCGCCTCGCGCATCACCGCCAGCAGCGAGGCGCAGACCGTCTCAGAGAGGCCCGGCTCCAGCATGGCCATCTGCCTGACGGTCACCTCATGGCTGCGGGCGACGGGGGCATAGATCGCCCGCGCGATGCTGTCGCCCAGGGCGTAATGCTCGCGCGGGCCCTGCATCAGCGCGTTGACCACGCCCTGCTTGGCGGCCACCCCGCCGAAATGGTCGGCCCGGCCCTCGGGCGTGTCCTCGTCGTTCCAGATCGGCGGGTGGCAGGGATGGGTCACGAAATAGGTGATGTCGGCCCGTTCGGGCAGATGGCCCGCAAAGGGCGCGGCCGCGTCCAGCACCACGACCATCGTGCCCGGCGCCAGCTGCGGCACGACCGCGCCAGCGACCTTGCCGATCACCGTGTCCGGCACCGCCAGGATCACCACCTCGGCGCCCGCCAGCGCCGCCTCCTGCGGGACGCAGCCCAGCCCCGTCTCGGCCTTCAGCCGGGCCTGTCCGGCGGGGCTGACCTCGACATGGGCCACCTCGAAATCGGTCCGGGCCAGGTTCGTCGCCAGACGCACCCCCATCTTTCCGCCCGCCCCCAGCAGCGCCACCTTGGTCATCTCGGTCTCCTCCGGCCTTCGGGAATCACTTGCCTAACTGGTATGATGAGGTGATAATTATTCCGTTACGTCAAGAGGGGATGCGAATGACCAATCTGCGGCTGGCCTGGCTGGGCGACGACTTCACCGGCGCCGCCGCGGTGATGGAGGTGTTGACCTTCGCCGGCCTGCCATCGGTCCTGTTCACCGAACCGCCCACAGCGGCGCTGATGGCGCGGTTCGCGGATTGCGCGGCGGTGGGGCTGGCCACGACCGCCCGCGCCCAGGGACTGGACTGGATGGCCGAACACCTGCCGCCGCTGTTCGCCGCGCTGGACGCGCGGCGGCCGCAGATCCTGCATTACAAGATCTGCTCGACCTTCGATTCGGCGCCGCATCTGGGCTCGATCGGCGCGGCCATCGCGGCGGGGCTGTCGGTGCGGCCGTCCCGGGCCGTGCCCCTGCTGACCGCCGCCCCCGCCATGCGCCGCTATCAGGCCTTCGGGCATCTCTTCGCGGGCAGCCCGCAGGGGGTGTTCCGGCTGGACCGGCACCCGGTCATGGCGCACCATCCCGCGACGCCCATGGCCGAAGCCGATCTGCTGGCCCATCTGTCGGCGCAGACCGACCTGCCCGGCGCGCTGATCGACCTGGAGGCGCTGGCCACCGACCCGCAGGCCCGGCTGGAGGAGGCGCTGGCCCAAGGCGCGCGCATCCTGTCCATCGACAGCATGGACCCGGCATCCGAGGCCGCGGCGGGCGCGCTGATCTGGCGGAACCGCGCGCGGATGGGCTTCGTCGCAGGCAGCCAGGGGGTCGAATACGCGCTGGTGCGCCACTGGCAGCAGACGGGCGACCTGCCCGCGCCGCCCCCGCCCGCCTCGGCCGGGCGCGTGGCGCAAATCGCGGCGGTGTCGGGCTCGGTCTCGCCGGTGACGGCGGCGCAGTTGGATTGGGCCGGGCGGCACGGCTTTGCGCTGCTGCCCTTTGACGCGCGGGCAGCCTGCGGGTCCGAGGCTGATCTGGCGGCCGAGGTCGCGCGCCTGACCGCCGCCGCCCTGCGTGCCGCAAGTGACGGCTCCAGCCCGCTGATCCATTCGGCTGCGGGCCATGACGGCGCACAGGTCGGCGCGTTCCGCAGCGCTCTGTCGGCCTCCGGCCTGGCGCCCGAGACCGCCGCCCGGCGCATCGGAGAGGGGCTGGGCCGCATCCTGGACGGGGTGCTGCGCGGGTCGGGCATCCGCCGCGCAGTGATCTCGGGGGGCGACACCTCGGGGCACGCGATGCGGCAGCTGGGCCTGACGGCGCTGACCGCGCTGGCCCCCACCATCCCCGGCGCGGCGCTGTGCCGGGCTTATGGAGACGGCCCGCATGACGGGCTGGAGATCGCGTTGAAGGGCGGGCAGATGGGCTCGACCGACTATTTCGGCTGGATCCGCGACGGCGGCGGCCCCCGACATCAGGAGCAGCCATGATCCGCGTCACCTATCTGCTGGAGACCCCGGGCGACCCGCGCGCCATGGCGGAAAAGATCGCCGCCGACCAGTCCACCGGCACCTTCACCGACCTGCCCGCAGAGACCGACGCCCTGCGCGCCCGCCATGCCGCGCGGGTGGAGGAGGTGACCCTGCTGGAGCCCCTGCCCCAGCCCTCGCTGCCCGAAGGGGCAGGGCCGGTGCGGCGCGCCCGCGCGACCATCGCCTTTTCGCCCGACAGCATCGGCGGCGACATCGCGGCGCTGCTGACCGTGACGACGGGGGGCCTCTTCGCGGCGCGCGGCCTGACCGGGATGCGGGTGCTGGATTTCGACCTGACGCCCGATTTCGCCGCCCATCCGGGGCCGCAATTCGGCCTCGAAGGCTCTCGCCGCCTGACCGGGGTGGCGGAAGGGCCAATCATCGCGTCGATCATCAAGCCCTCGCTTGGCCTGACCCCGGATCAGACGGCCGAGGTCGTGCGCACGCTGTGCGAGGCCGGGGTCGATTTCATCAAGGACGACGAAAAGATGATGTCGCCCGCCTATTCCCCCTTCGAGGCGCGGGTCGATGCCGTCATGGCGGTGATCCGCGACCATGCGCAGCGGACGGGCAAGCGGGTGATGTATGCCTTCGGCCTGTCATCGGCGGACCCGGACGTGATGATGCGCCGCCACGATCACGTCGTGGCACGGGGCGGCAATGCGGCGGTGGTGAACATCAATTCGATCGGGCCGGGGGCGATGGCCTTCCTGCGGCGGCGGTCGGCGCTGTGCCTGCACGCGCATCGCAACGGGTGGGACCTGCTGACGCGCCATCCGGGCTTGGGGTTCGAGTTCCGCGCCTGGCAAAAGATCTGGCGCCTGCTGGGCGTCGACCAGTTCCAGATCAACGGCATCGGCGCCAAATACTGGGAGGGTGACGACAGCTTCGTGCGGTCCTTTGCGGACGTCACGACGCCGATCTTCTCGGAGGCGGACCGGGCGCTGCCGGTGGTCTGTTCGGGGCAATGGGGCGGTCAGGCGTTCCAGACCTGGGCGCGCACGGGCGGCACGCTGGATCTGATGTATCTGGGCGGCGGCGGCATCCACGGTCATCCGAACGGACCGGCCGCCGGGGTGCGCGCCATCCGCCATGCCTGGGCCGCGGCCGGCGCGGGCCTGACGCCCGCCCAGGCCGCAGCCGATTGCCCCGACCTGGCCGCCAGCTTTCAGCGGTGGGGCATGCCCGCGACATAGGCCGCCAGCGTCGCCCGCACCCCGTCCCTGCGCAACGCGGCCAGCGCGTCGCCGAAGGCCGCGACCAGGGGCGCGGACCCCACCAGATCGCCAAAGATCGCGTGCTGGGACAGGAACGCCTGCGGATCGTCCTTTGCCGCCAGCGCATGGTCGCGCAGCGTCGCATGGGCATCGTCATTGGGTGCGATCGGCGCGCCTGCCTCGGTTGTGCCTTCGCAATAGCGGCACCACAGCGCCAGCTCCAGCGCCAGCCCGTCGATGGGCGCGCCCGCCGTCAGCCGGTCTCGCAACGTCGGCAGGATGAATTTCGGTTGGCGATTCGACCCGTCCAGGCACAGGCGCGGAATGGTGTCGCCGATTTCCGGGTTCGAGAAGCGGCTGACGATCAGCAACAGGTATTCGTCATAGCTGACGCCCGGAATGGGCTGCAGGGTCGGGATGATCTCGCGCGTCTCCAGCGCGCGCAGCCAGGCGGCGATGTCCGCGTCCGCCATCGCGTCATGCACGAAGTGGTGCCCCAGCAGCGCCGAGGCATAGGCGATGGCCGCGTGCCCGCCGTTCAGGATGCGCAGCTTCATCAGCTCGTGGCGGCTGACATCGGCGACGAATTCCGCGCCCACGGCCTCCAGCGCCGGGCGGCCTTGCGGGAAATTGTCCTCCAGCACCCATTGGCGGAAGGGCTCGCAGACGACCGGGGCGGCGTCCTGGATGCCGAAGCGGTCGCGGACAAGGGCGCGCTCGCGGTCGCTGGTCGCCGGGGTGATGCAATCGACCATGCTGTTGGGAAAGGCCACGTTGGCCTGAACCCAATCGGCCAGCGCCGGGTCCTGCGCGCGGGCCAGCCCCGTCAGGGTGCGCGCGCAGACATGGCCGTTTTCCGGCAGGTTGTCACAGGAGAGGACGGTGAAGGGCGCATACCCCGCCGCGCGCCGCGCCCGCAGCGCAGCCAGGATCATGCCGAACACTGTGCGCGGCGCATCCGGCGCGCCCGCGTCATGCACCATGTCGGGGTGACCGGCATCGAAGCCGTCGGTCTTGGCGTCGACGTAATAGCCGCCCTCGGTTATGGTCAGCGAGACGATGCGGATTGCCGGATCGGCCATCGCGGCGATGGTGGCGGCAGGGTCCACGGCCACGAAATCGATCATCGAGCCCAGCACCTGTGCGGACAGGCCCGCGGGGTCCAGCTCGACCAGCGTGGTCAGCCAGTCTTGGGCCGCCAGCCGTTCGCGCATCGCGGCGTCGCCCGGACGCACGCCCGCGCCGATCAGCGCCCAGCTGTGGTCGCGCCCCTGGGCGAACAGCCGGTCTAGGTACCACGCCATGTGCGCGCGGTGGAAATTGCCGACGCCGACATGCAGGATGCCCGCCGTCAGGGCGCTGCGGTCATAGGCGGGGCGTGCCACGGTGTCGGGCAGCCCGGCCAGCGCGGATTGGGTCAGTTGGATGGCCATGATCGGACCTTTCGTCAAATCGCCCCGTGGCCGCGGCGCAGGATGCGCGCGGGGGGCCGGGAATTGCAGGGGGTGCGGCGGTCAGCTGAGCCAGTTGCCGCCGTCGACATTGTAGGTCTGGGCCACGATGTAGTCGGCCCCGTCGGATGCCAGGAACACCGCCATGCCGGTCAGGTCGGCCGCGGTGCCCATGCGGCCGAAGGGGACGGCGGCGCCCACCTCGGCCTTTTTCTGGCCGGGGGCCTTGCCTTCGTATTTCGCGAAGAACGCGTCCACGCCGTCCCAATGTTCGCCGTCGACCACGCCGGGCGCGATGGCATTCACGTTGATGCCGTGGGCGATCAGGTTCAGGCCCGCCGATTGCGTCAGGCTGATCACCGCGGCCTTGCTGGCGCAATAGACCGCGACCAGCGCCTCGCCCCGGCGGCCGGCCTGGGACGCCATGTTGATGATCCGCCCGCCCTGACCGCGCGCGATCATGGACCGCGCGACGGCCTGCATCATGAACAGCGTGCCCGACACGTTGACCGCCATGATGCGGTCGTAATCGGCGCGGGTGATCTCGGCGATGGGGGCGGCGGTGAACAGGGCCGCGTTGTTGATCAGGATGTCGATGCCGCCGAACTGCTGTTCGACGGAGGCCACGCAGGCGTCAATGCTGGCCTGATCGGTCACATCCAGTGCCACCGCGATGGCGCTCTCGCCCAGACCCGCGGCCGCCGCGCGGGCGGCCTCCAGGTTGATGTCGCAGATGGCGACGCGCGCCCCCTGATCCAGATAGGCGCGGGCGAATGCCAGCCCGATGCCGCGCGCGGCCCCGGTGATCAGGGCGGTCTTTCCCGACAGCATCATGCCACCCGTGCCCCCGTGGCGTCAAAGCGGTGCATCTGCGCGTCGTCCGGGGTCAGCCAGACGGTGTCGCCGTGATGCAGGTCGATGTTGCCGCCCGCGCGCACCGTGATGGTGTCGGCCAGACCCGTGTCCTCGACATAGAAGAACGTGTCCGATCCCAGATGCTCGCTGACGCCGACGCGCCCGCGCCACTTGCCGTGATCGGGCGACACCGCGATGTGTTCGGGCCGGATGCCGATGGTGTGGGCACCGTATTCCGCGGCCGCCGCCCCGTCGATCAGGTTCATCTTGGGGCTGCCGATGAAGCCCGCGACGAACAGGTTCCTGGGCGCGCGGTACAGCTCCATCGGGCTGCCGACCTGTTCGATGTTGCCGGCGCGCAGGACCACGATCTTGTCGGCCATGGTCATCGCCTCGACCTGGTCATGGGTGACATAGATCATCGTGGTCTTCAGGCGGTTGTGCAGTTCGCTGATCTCAAGGCGCATGCCGACGCGCAGGGCGGCGTCCAGGTTCGACAGCGGCTCGTCGAACAGGAACGCGGCCGGTTCGCGCACGATGGCCCGCCCGATGGCCACGCGCTGGCGCTGGCCGCCCGACAGCTGGCCCGGCTTGCGGTCCAGATAATCGGTCAAGTTCAGCGCCTTGGCGGCCGCCGTGATGCGGCGGTCCTGTTCGTCCTGCGGCACACCCGCCATGCGCATCGGAAAGGCGATGTTCTTTCTGACCGACATGTGCGGGTACAGCGCATAGGACTGGAACACCATCGCCAGGCCGCGTTTGGCCGGTTGCGTGTCGGTGGCATCCTTGCCGTCGATCAGGATGCGCCCGCCCGACGTGTCCTCCAGCCCCGCGATCAGGCGCAGAAGGGTGGATTTCCCGCAGCCCGAGGGGCCGACGAAGACCACGAACTCTCCGTCGTTGATGTCCAGGTTCAGGGGCGGGATGACCTCGACGTCTCCGAACCGCTTGGTCACTGCTTCAAGGGTAATGCGTCCCATGATGGTCCCCTTATTTCACCGCGCCGAAGGTCAGGCCGCGGACAAGTTGTTTCTGGCTGAACCAGCCCATGATCAGGATCGGCGCGATGGCCATGACGGAGGCCGCCGAGAGTTTCGCCCAGAACAGCCCCTGCGGGCTGGAGAAGCTGGCGATGAAGGCCGACAAGGGCGCGGCGTTGGTGGTGGTCAGCTGGATGGTCCAGAACGCCTCGTTCCAGGCCAGGATGACGTTCAGGAGCATGGTCGACGCGATGCCCGGAACCGCCATGGGCGTCAGCACGTACAGGATCTCGTCCTTGAGCGTGGCACCGTCCATGCGCGCGGCCTCCAGGATCTCTCCGGGGATCTCGCGGAAATAGGTGTAGAGCATCCAGACCACGATCGGCAGGTTGATCAGCATCAGCATGACCGTCAGGCCGATCCGCGTGTCCATCAGCCCGGTGCGCAGGAAGATCAGATAGATCGGCACCAGCACCGCGACCGCGGGCATCATCTTTGTGGACAGCATCCACATCAGGATGTCCTTGGTGTGCTTGGTGGGAGAGAACGCCATCGCCCAGGCCGCCGGGATCGCGACGATCAGCGCCAGGATGGTTGAACCCACCGCCAGGATCACCGAATTGGTGAAGGGCTTCCAGTAGTTGTTCTGGGTCTGCACTGCCTCGAAGCTGGACAGGGTGAAGGACGGGATCAGGCTGAAGCCCGAAATGGCCTCTTGTTCCGTCTTGAGGCTGGTGATGATCGTGTAGAGGATCGGGAAGAAGATCACCAAGGCCACGATCCAGGCGGCAATGGTATAGCCGACCTTGGTGCGGGTGCTTACTGCGCGTGCCATGGAATGCTCCTCAATCCAGGTTCTTGCCGACGGCGCGCATCAGGAAGAACGCGACGATGTTGGCCAGGATGACCGCGATGATGCCGCCCGCGGCCGCACCGCCGATGTCGAAGTTCAGACGGGCCGCGCGATAGATCAGATAGGTCAGGTTGGTGCTGGCATTGCCCGGACCGCCATTGGTGGTCACCAGGATCTCGGCATAGATGCCCAGAAGGAAGATGGTCTGGATCAGCACCACGACGGTGATGGCGCGTGCCATGTGCGGCAGGGTCAGGTGGATGAACCGGCTGACGGCGCCCGCGCCGTCCATCTCGGCCGCCTCCATCTGTTCGCCGTCCAGCGACTGCAGGGCGGTCAGCAGGATCAGCGTCGCGAAGGGCAGCCATTGCCAGGCCACGATGATGATGATCGAGGTCAGCGGATATTGCGCGAACCAGTCCACCGGCTGCACGCCGATGGCGCGCGCGATGTCGGCAAAGACCCCATAGGACGGGTGCATGATCATGTTCTTCCAGATCAGCGCGGCCACCGGCGGCATCACGAAGAACGGAGAGATGATCAGGATCCGCACGATCCCCTGCCCGAAGATCGGCTTGTCGATCAGCAGGGCGATCGCGATGCCGCCGATGACGGTGATCGCCAGCACGCCCAGCACCAGGGCCAGCGTGTTCCAGATCGCGTCGAAGAAGGCCGGATCGGTGTAGAAATACTGATAGTTGAACCACCCTGCCCAGCTGACGGAGGCCGGGTTCAGCAGGTTGTAGTTCAGGAACGAATAGTACAGCGTCATCCCCAACGGGACGATCATCCAGATCAGCAGCAGGATGATGGCAGGTGCGCGCATCAGGCGCGCAAGACTTGCGGTCTGGCGGGTGGCCATGGCTTGCGTCCTTTTGGGGGAAAGCGGGGTGCGCCGCCCCGCATGTCGGGGGCGGCGCGGGTCGCGGCTTACTTGGGATAGCCCGCGCGCGCCATTTCACGGGCGGTGCTGGACTGTGCCGCCGCAAGGGCGTCCTCGGCCGACATCTGGCCTGCCAGCGCCGCCGAGAAGGTCTGTCCGACCGCCGTGCCGATGCCCTGGAATTCCGGGATCGCGACGAACTGGCCGCCGGTATAGGGAATGTCCTGGACCGACGATTTCTGCGTGTCGGCGGCGTTGATCGATTCCAGTGTCATCGCCGCGAACGGAGCTTCGGCCTGATAGTCGGGGTTCTCGTACAGCGACGTGCGCGTGCCCGGAGGTGCGGCGCGCCAGCCCTCGGCCTCGGCCACCATGTTGGTGTATTCCTGGCTGGTCGCCCAGGCCACGAAGGTCTTGGCCGCGTCCTGCTTCTGGCTGGAGGCCGGGATGGCCAGGTTCCACGCCCACAGCCAATTGCCGTGGTTGTCGACGCCTTCCTTGTTGGGGAACTGTGCAAAGCCCACGCTGTCCGCGACGGTCGAATCCTCGGGGTCGGTCACGAAGCTTGCGGCGACGGTCGCGTCGATCCACATGCCGCACTTGCCCTGCTGGAACAGCGACAGGTTCTCGTTGAAGCCGTTCGACGACGCGCCCGGAGGACCGTATTCGTTCATCAGCGTCAGATAGTCGGTCAGCGTCGCCTGCCATTCGGGGCTGTCGAACTGGGGCGCCCATTCCATGTCGAACCAGCGCGCGCCATAGCTGTTGGCCATGGCGGTCAGGAAGGCCATGTTCTCGCCCCAGCCCGGCTTGCCGCGCAGGCAGATGCCATAGACCTCGTTCTCCTTGTCCGTCATCGCCTTGGCGGCGGCGGTGATGTCGGTCCAGGTCGGGTTGTCGGGAATGGTCACGCCCGCGGCCTCGGCCAGGTCGGTGCGGTACATCACCATCGCCGATTCGGCATAGAACGGCGCGGCGTACAGCGTGTCGTTCACCGACAGGGCGGCACGCACGGCAGGGACCAGGTCGTCCACGTTGTAGCTTTCGGGAAGGTCGTCCAGGGGCGTCAGCCAGTCCTGCGCCGCCCAGATCGGAACCTCGTAGGTGCCGATGGTCAGCACGTCATACTGCCCGCCGCTGGTGGCGATGTCGGTGGTGACGCGCTCGCGCAGAATGTTCTCCTCCAGCGTGACCCACTCCAGCTGGATGTTCGGGTTCGCCTCGGTGAAGGGCGCGGTCATCTGCTGCATGCGGATCATGTCGCCGTTGTTCACGGTCGCGATCGTCAGGGTCACGTTGTCCTGCGCGGCGGCCATGCTGCCGACGGCGCACAGGGCCGTAGCGCCCAGAAGGGCGCGGAATGTCGTGGTCATGTAGTCCTCCCTTGGCGGTTGGGCATTTGCCCTTCCGATGGGCATATACTCGCGCCGTCTTGCGAATCTGTCAACGCAGATTCCCCGCCGCAGCGCAGCGAGGGTGTAAAGGCTTGACGACAGTGCAGTTCTTCAGGCCAGCAGGCGTTCCGCCGTCGCCTCCGAGGTGATCAGGCCGTTGATCAGCCCCCCCACCATCGCCGCGCGGATGGCCGGCAGCTTGGCCTGACCCGAGGCGACAGCGATCACCGGACGGTCGCTCCCGCAGGGCAGCGGCGCCGACGCCACGCGGCGGTTGAAGTCGCAATCGATCACCTGGCCCTGGGCGTCATAGACCCAGCTGGTGATCTCGCCCACGGCACCGGCGCGGGCCAGCTGCGCCATTTCGGCCTCGCTCAGGAAGCCGTCGACATGCAGCGGCGCGGTCATGTCCATCTGTCCGATGCCCACCAGCGACAGGTCGGCGCGGGCGCACAGGTCGATGGTGTTGCGGGCGGCCTGCTGTCCCTGCATCGCCGCCAGTTCCGCCGCGTCGCGCGCCAGCACCGGCAGCGGATAGGGAAAGTGCGGCGCGCCGATGCGCTCGGCCAGCCGGATGGTGGCGTTGTAGGGGGTGGCCGACCCGTCCTCCATCATGTTGCCGAGGCGGGACACGACGACATGCTGGGGACAGGTCATGCGGGGCAGCTGTTCCACCGTGGCGCGCAGGTTGCGCCCGGTGCCCAGGCTGACGATCCGCCGTTCGGGCGATTTCAGCACGCGTTCCAGATGCGCGGCGGCGGCGATGGCGATGCCCGCCAACAGGTCCGGCGCCTCGGGGTCCGACGGCGCGACCTCGGCCGTCAGCAGGCCGAACCGGTCCTGCAGCGCGCGCGCCAGGTCCATGCAGCGTCCGATCGGGTGATCCAGGCGGACCTTGACCAGCCGTTCGGCCAGCGCCATCGCGACCAGACGCTGCGCGGTCTGGCGGCTGACGCCCAGCTTGCGCGCGATCTCGTCCTGGGTGTTTCCGGCGACGTAGTACAGCCAGCCGGCGCGGGCGGCATCGTCCAGGCGGGTCGTTTCGGGGGTGAAATGGTTCTGGCTCATGCCGGCACCTGGATGCGCGCCAGCAGATCGGAGAACTGCGACCAGCAGTCAAAGCCCTCGTCCGTTGCGGGCTGTCCCGCCAGATGGGCGCCGCCGCGGTACTGCAGGACCCGCATTCCAGCCGCGCGGGCCGCCTGCAGGCCGGGCTGGCTGTCCTCGATCACCAGGGCATGGGCGGGATCGACGCCCATCCGTTCGGCCGCGAACAGGAACAGGTCGGGCGCGGGCTTGCCGCGCGCCACCTGGCTGGCCGTAAAGACGTCCGCGCCGAACCGCTGCGCCAGGTCCAGCACCGCCAGCGTCCGCGCCACCCGCGGCGGGCTGGACGAGGTCGCGACGCAGACCGGCAGCCGGATCTGCGCCAGCGCATCGGCAAAGCCCGGCGTCGTGCGCAGATCGGTGTCGAACCGCGCCAGCAGGCGGGCCCGATAGGTGGCCTCGAAATCGGCGGGCAGGGTCAGGGCAAAGCGGTCGCGGATCGACGCCGCGACCGTGGGAAAGCTGCGCCCCAGGAAATCACGGCGCACGTCGTCGGGTGTCACGACGATGTCCAGACGCGCCAGCTGGTCGATCAGCACCTGCGCGGACAGCACCTCGCTGTCGGCGATGACGCCGTCGCAGTCGAAGATGATCAGGTCCACGCGCATCGGTCCGGCTCCCTTGCCTTGTGCGGCAGCCATAATCGCATTCCGCTCGTCGGGGAATAGGCCTCAGGCCGCGGCCATGCCCAGCAGCACCCCCGATATCGCCTCGGACAGGTCCGGCCCCACGCGCTGAAAGCCCAGAAGGCGCGCCACGGCGCGGGTCAGCTGGTCGGGCGTCATGCCGCCGTTCTCGGTCCGGATCATCCGCGCGGCGGCGGCGATCTCTTGCGGGGGCAGGCAGGCGGCCTTCAGCAGGCTGCCCGTCTCGGCGCTGCGGTCGCGGACGGGCGGGCTGTCGGCCTGCGCCCGGGTCATCAGGAAATCGCCCTGCCGCATCAGGTCGGCATCGCGGCGCAGGGCCAGTGCGGTGGCCCGGGCCACGGCCTCTCCAATCCGGCTGCCGGTCCGCGCCTTGCCAAAGGCCGCGGCGATGCGCCGCGCCACCTCGTCGGCATGGACCGGTCCCTCCGTGCGGATGACGGCCGCGGCCAGGTCGGCCAGGACGGCGTCGGGCTGGTCATGGGGCTCTCCCTCGGGCGGGGCCTGCAGGTCCGCGCGGCGATAGGGCGGCGCCGACATCGAGGGCGGCGCCAGCTCCAGGACCGGTTCGGGGTCGTCTTGGACGACGGGCCCTGCCCCATGGTTCGCGCCGCGCGGGCGGATGCCGTCCTGCGCCGCATCGCGGGCCTGCGACAGGGCGTCACGCAGCCGCGCGATCTCCGCCTCGCGGCGGTGGAACCAGTCGGTGCTCCAGATGCGGTGGAACCGCCAGCCCAGATTCTCTAGGATGTCCTGGCGCAAACGGTCGCGTTCGCGCGCCCACAGCGCACCGTGATAGGCGGCGCCGTCGCATTCGACCGCCGCCAGGTACTGGCCCGGACGATCGGGGTGGCGCACGCCCAGATCGATGCGGAACCCCGCGCTGCCGACCTGCGGATCGGCCAGATAGCCCAGATCGCGGATCACGCGCGCGACATCCTCCTCGAACGGGCTGTCGGGGGCCAGACCGGTGGGGCGGCGTTCCTCGATGATGCCCGACTGCGCGAAATCCAGGAACCGCTTCAGGACGCGCGGCCCCTCGCGGGTGGTCCGCGACGGGTCGATCTGGCCCGGGTCAAAGGACGCGAACACCTCGCAGCGGATGCGCGCGCGGGAAAACAGCACGTTCAGACGACGCTCTCCGCCCTCGCCGTTCACGGGGCCGAACTGCATCCGCGTCAGCGGGCCGTCGGGCTCGGCGGGGCCGTAACCCACGGAAATCAGGATCACGTCGCGTTCGTCGCCCTGCACGTTCTCGATGTTCTTGACGAACACATCCTCGGCCCCGCCCTCGCGCAGCAGCGCGTCCAGCGCCGGGTCGCGGCGGCGGGCGGCATCCGCCACCTCGGTCAGCATGTCGGCCTGCGCCTTCGAGAAGGCGACCACGCCCAGGGACAGGCCCGGCCAGTTGCGGGCGTGATCGGCCATGGCGGCGACGACGGCCTCGGCCTCGATCCGGTTCGTCCCTGCGCGCCCCCGCCCGCTGCCGCGCGCGGCATAGGCGCCGGACACGCGACGGAACTTCAGCCCGTAATCGGGGTCCAGCTGCAGGGGCGACGGCGGCAAAACCAGTCGGTCGTCATAGAACTCCGCGTTCGACACCCGGATCAGTGACGGGTCGCGCGACCGGTAATGCCATTCCAGCATCCGCGACCGCAGCCCCCGCGCCTCGCACAGCGACAGGATGCTCTCCATGTCGGCCACGTTCGCGCCCTGGGGGCCGTCCTCGGGTTCGTCCTGGTCTTCGGCATCGTCGACCAGGCGGTCGAAGAACGATGTCGGCGGCAGCTGCTTCTGGTCGCCCACCACCACGATCTGGCGCGCACGCGCGATGACGCCCAAGGCATCCTCGGGGCGGATCTGCGACGCCTCGTCGATGACCAGCAGATCAAAGCTGACCGCATCGGGCGGCAGGAACTGGGCGACCGAGATCGGGCTCATCAGCATCACCGGCTTGATGCGCTGGACCATCGCGCCCGCGTTGCGCATCAGCCAGCGCACCGGCTTGTGCGCGCGGCGGCGGGCGATCTCTCCGCGGATCAGGCCCATCTCTCCCTGCGTGCCGCGGGGCAGCTGATCGAAATGTCGCGACAGGATCAGCGTCTTGGTGGCCTCGATCCGCTCGGCCTCCAGCTGGCGGAACAGGCCGACCAGGTCGTGGCGATCCAGCATCGGCAGATCGTTTAGCGCGGGCCGCGCCTGGCGGGCGGCGTTCCAGCGCGCCTCGGCGCAGGCATAGGCGAACTCGGTCGCGGCGTCCTGCGGGGCCAGATGCCCGGCGCGCACGGCCTCGACCACCGCGGCTGCGCCGTGGCGGCCCGCCACCTGCGCGTCGCGCGCCAGATCGGCCCATTCGGCATAGCGGGCGGGCGCGTCGGCCATGCCCGACAGCGCCGCCTGCCAATCCGCGATCGGCGCATCGCCCGCAAGGCCCGCGGCCTTCGCGTCCAGGTCCAGCCTGTCGCGAACCCGCGCCAGCGCCGCCCGCGCATCCTGCACGGCCGCCGCCAGCGCATCGCCCTGCGCCGCGGGGTCGGGAATGTCGGTCAGCGCCTGCACCACCGCCGCCGCGTCCGGGAGGCAGCCGTCCAACTCTCCCAGCCAGCCCGCCACCGCGGCCAGCCGTGCAAAGGGCGTCCGCTCGCCCCGCCAGTCGGTCCCCAGGGTCGCCGCCAGATAGGCTTCGTCGTCGGCCAAGATGCGGCGCAGGCGGCGCAGCGCCACCAGCTCATCCGCCAGCGCCAGCCGGTCGGCGGCCGCCGACGGCATCGGTCCGACCAGCAGCGTCTGCAGCTGTGCCGACGCCGCGCGATAGGGGCCGAACAGCCGACCAAGGAACGACCCCACCCCGCGCGCCAGCCCGGCCCGCAGGGGCGCGGGGTCCAGATCCGGCGCGGCGGGGGTGAAACGGGTCAACACCTGTTCCTGGGCCGCCGCCCATTCGGCGCCCGCCTGCAGCGCCTGCACCAGGCGGGGATCGCGGGCGGCCGCGAACAGGGTCGCGGCGTGATCCGCCGCCCCCTGGGGGGCGCGCGCCAGCATACGCAGCATCCGCACCCGCGCCTCGGCCCGGTCCAGCGTCGGCTGGCCCTGTGCCGCGACCGCCTGCAGCGCCGCCAGCGCGGCGCGCAGGTCGTCGCCAAGCCGCGCCAGATCGGTCGGCTGCAGGTCCAGCGCCCGCGCGCCGCGGAACGGATGGGCCTGGGGCGGACCGGCCCGGTCGCGCGCCGCCACGAAACGGGCGATGGCCTGCGCCGCCTGTTCGCGTGCGGTGGCGTCCAGCGCCTCCAGGCCGTCCAGCGGGATGGCCGGCGGGCGGGCGCCCTGTCCGATGAACCCGATGATCCGCGACAGCGCCGCATAGGGCGCCTCGTCCCAGGGCGGCAACGGGTCGTGCAGCAAGCCCGTGACCGCGTTCAGCATGTCGCGCGTCTGGCGCAGGCGCGCGGGGTCCGCCGTGGCGGGCAACGGATGCGCCCCGGCCATCAGGGTCCGGCCCAGCTCCTGCGCCAGGGCCTTCTTGTTGGCGCTGCGCGAATGCAGCTCAAGGCAGATGTCGCGCAGGCCCGCGCGGGCAAGGCGGTCGTGGACGACCGACAGGGCGGCCATCTTCTCGGCCACGAACAGCACCGTCTTGCCGTCATGGGCGGCGGCGGCGATGATGTTCGTGATGGTCTGCGACTTGCCCGTGCCCGGCGGGCCCTGCACGACCAGGCTGGCGCCCGCGCGGACCTCCTCGATGACCTTGGTCTGGGATGCGTCGGCGTCGATCACCTGGATGATGCGCGCCGGGTCCAGACGGTCGTCCAGCCGGTCGCGATCGCCGAACAGCGGCGCGTCGCCCGCGAATCCCTGCGCCAGCAGCCCGTCCAGCAGCGGGTTGCCGTCGAACGCCCCCTCCGGCCAGTTGGCGGGGTCCAGGTCGCGGTGCATCAGCAGCTTCGCGAAGGAAAAGAACCCCAGCTGCATCCCGTCGCGGTCCACCTGCCAGTCCTGCTGCCCGGACACGGCGTCCTGAACCAGGCTCAGATAGTCGCCGGGCGTCCAGTTGTCGTCCTCCTCGATCTCGGGCAGATGGATGCCGAAATCCTGGCGCAAACGCTCCTGCAACGGCAGGTTGGCGGTCAGGTCATCCTCGCGCGCCATCAGGTCGAAGGTCGAGCTGCGGTCGTTGCGCACCAGCTGCACAGGCAGCAGGATCAGCGGCGCCTCGCGCAGGACCTGCGATCCGGGCGCCTCGCGCCAGCGCAGGAACCCCATCGCCAGGTACAGCACGTTCAGGCCCTGCTCCTCCTCCGCGGTGCGGGCGTCGTGGGACAGGCGCAGCAGGCGGCGGGCCAGCGCCTCGGGGCCCAGGGGGGTCTCCAGCTGGCTGTCGGACTGGGTCTGCGCACCAGGCGCGGCCAGCAGCAGAACGCCCTCGGGCGTGGCCGTGTCGCTGCCCATGGCGCGAAAGCGCATGCGTTTGCCCTGGATGCGCAGCAGGCGCCAGACCTCGTCGCTGCGTTCGTGGATGATGTTCAGGCAGCTGGCGCGCTGATTGTCGCGGTTCACATGGATCAGGCGGTTGCGCGTCCCCGTCTCTAGCAGCTTGCGGCGGGCGGCATCCAGGGTGCGGGTCAGGGCGGCGGGCTGGGATTGGGTCATCGGTCCAGGTCTTCTCGTTGCGCGTCCGACCCCAGGGGGGCGGAAGGGGAACATAACCGCAACCTGAACGAAAGACGAGGGATTCCAGACGGAAAACGCCACTTCCTCGGGACATTTCGAGGGGTGCGGCCCGGTTTCCCGGACCGCGGGGGGCCATCAGAACCGCAGATCGGCCGTCAGCGCGATGCTGCGCCCCGGTTCCAGCTGCTGCACGACGGTGCTGAAATCCGCCCCATAGGTCGCCCGGTCGGCATAGGCGCGGTCGAACAGGTTGTTGACCTCGGCGCGCAGGGTCACGTTGCGGAACGCGGCCGGTTCGTATTCGGCAAAGACGTCCACGACGGTATAGCCGGGCCAGTCGCCGTCGACATCCACGCCCTGCCCGTCCTCCTCGATCGCGTGCTGGATGACGCCGCCCAAGGTCAGCCCGGCCATGACGGCGTGGCGCGCCTCCAGCGACAGCATGCCGCCCGGCACGGTGCCCAGCTCGCGCAGGTCAAAGCTGGAGGCCGGCTGGCCGTCCAGCTCGACCGATGTGTTGCTGTAGCGCAGCGCGGCAAAGCCGCCCTGCCAGTCGCGACGGGCGGACAGACGGAACCCCCGGCTTTCCAGATCGCGCGACACCAGCCCCTTGCGGACCCCGTCGATACGGGTCTGGAACAGCTCGGCCCCCAGGGTCGTCGCACCCGGCTGCCATTCGACGCCCATCACCACGTTGCGCGCCCGCGTGGGCTCCAGCGCGTCATAGGCCCTGGGCGCGACATAGGGCGCGTCCAGCTCATAGACCGAGGCCAGCTGCGTGCCGCCGAACACCGTCGACCAGCCCGCGTTCAGACGCAGCGCATCGGTGGCGTGCCAGGTGGCAGCGGCGTTCGCGCTGGTCCCGTCGGTGTCCAGGCGCTGCCCCCCTGCGCCGGTGAACCGGCTGAAATCATGGCGCAGCCCAGCGCTGTAGTCGATGTCCCCCGCCGTGCCCCGCCCCTGAAGGAACAGTCCGGTCGTGGTTCGGTCCTCGCGGAAGGCGGCGGCCGTGCCGCGGAACACCCCGTCATAGGTCGCGCGCGTGCGATAGTTGTCCAGGCCCGCGGTCAGTTCGACCCCGTGCACGGTCATCCGGTTCTGGAGGACAACGCTGACGGTATCCGCATCGCCATTGTTGAAATCGGGAACGGGGGCGTCGGGCGTGGGCAGGTCGACGGTGTCCAGCTGGTTGCGGCTGCGCGCGATGCGGATCTCGGGGTCCAGCAGGCCCTCCGCGACCGTGCGGCGCAGGGTTAACGTCTGGGTCGACTGTTCCAGCGCATAGCGGCGCGTCTCGGGGACCGGGCGGCCCCCGATCGTGCCGGTGAAGTTCGCGCGATAGGGGCGCAGCGCGTCGTCCCGGAACCGGATCGCGCCCAGCTCCGCCCGCCAGTCGCCGAACTCGGCCCCCAGCTTCAGCGCCTCGCTGTTCAGGTCGGCCCCTGTGCGGGCCACGGTGCGGCCGTTCCCGTCCTGATAGGCGTCGCCCGTCGCCCGCTTCGCATAGATCAGCGCGTCGACCGGCCCCTGGCGCCCATACAGCGTCACCGCCCCGGTCGCCGTGCCGCCGTTGTCGCCATAGCCGATGGTGACGCGCCCGCCGCGGTCGCGCCCGTCCTCCAGCATGTCGATGGCCGATTTCGTCTCATACGCGATGCTGCCGCCCAGCGCGGCAAAGCCCGCATCCGCAGGCGCCACGCCCGGATCGACGCGCGCGGCCTTCAACAGGCCCGGATCGATCATGTTGGTGCCGGTATGGTGGAACATGCGGTTGTTCTGCGCGGCCCCGTCGACGCTGACCGACAGCTGCTGTTCGTCGATGCCGTTGACAAAGACGCGTTCCGCGATGGCGATGCCGCTGCTGACGGTCACGCTGGGTTCGGCGCGGAACACGTCCTCGATGGTGCCGGTGCGGGCATCCTCGATCTGTTCCGCGCTGGGGGCGATGCGGGCCGGGGCCTCGCCCTCGGCCGTCAGGGTGATCTCGTCCAGCAGGATCGGCTGGGACAGGGCGGGCAAGGGGGCAAGCGCGGTGCCCAGCATCAGGGCGGCCAAGGGGTGTCGCGTCATCGGGTTCTCCATCCATCGGGTCAATGGCTGGCGATGGCGCGGGGCCGGGCTGGCAACGCCATCCTCATAGGGGCAAAGCCGCCGCCTGTTAAGCCCGGATCGCGCGTGGGCCCGCCACCCCTGTCACCCAATCGTCACCGCATCGTCGGATGGGTGTCACGCCCCACCGCTAGACGGCCCCCATGACATCGAGAGGCCCCATGCTGGACATTCGCGACGCCACCCGCATCTTCGGCCGCAAGGCGGCGGTCGACCACGTTTCCTTCCGCATCGACGGCCCGGCCTTCGTCGGCATTATCGGCCGGTCCGGCGCGGGAAAATCGACGCTGCTGCGCATGATGAACGGGCTGACCCCCGCCACCAGCGGCCGGATCCTGGTCGAAGGGCGCGACGTTGCCGCCCTGACCGGCGCCGCCGCCCGCCAGTGGCAAAGCCAATGCGCGATGATCTTTCAGCAGTTCAACCTGGTGCCGCGCATGGACGTGGTGTCGAACGTGCTGCACGGCATCCTGAACCGGCGCGGCACGTTGCAGACGGTGCTGAACCTGTGGCCGCGCGCCGACATCCTCCGCGCGCTGGAGATCCTGGACCGCCTCGGCATCGCCGAACAGGCGCCCAAGCGCGCCGAGGCCCTGTCCGGCGGCCAGCAGCAGCGCGTGGCCATCGCCCGCGCGCTGATGCAGGACCCCCGCATCATCCTGGCCGACGAACCCATCGCCAGCCTGGACCCGATGAACGCGCAGATCGTGATGGACACCCTGCGCCGCATCAACGTCGAGGATGGCCGCATGGTCATCGCCAACCTGCACACGCTGGACACCGCGCGGCGCTATTGCGACCGGGTGATCGGCATGCGCGACGGGCGCGTGGTGTTCGACGGGCTGCCGTCGCAGCTGACCACGGGCGTGGCCCGCGACATCTATGGCGCCGACGCGGATTTCAACGAAAGCGCGACCTCGACCGCCATGCCCACCGATACCAGCGCGGATGTCGAATACGCCGCCCGCATGCTGGCCTGATCCCGAACCGGAGAGCACCATGACCCGACTGCTGAGCCTGCTGGCCGCCACCGCCGCCCTGACCACCCCCCTGCATGCGCAGGAGATCACCGAATTCCGCATCGGCCTTTTGGGCGGAGAGAACGCCCAGGACCGCATGGCGTCGAACGAATGCCTGCGCGACTATGCCGAACAGGCCCTGGGCGTCCCCGTCCGCCTGTTCACCCCCGCCGATTACAACGGCGTCATCCAGGGGCTGCTGGGCGGGTCGCTGGACATGGCGTGGCTGGGCGCGTCGGCCTATGCCGCCGTGTACGTCGCCGACCCCGAGGCGGTCGAGCCGGTGCTGGTCAAGACCAACCTGGACGGCAGCTATACCTATCATTCGATCGGCTTCGCGCGCGCCGACAGCGGCATCACCTCGCTGGACGACATGGAGGGCAAGAGCTTTGCCTTTGCCGACCCGAACTCGACCTCGGGGTTCCTGATCCCGAACGTGGAACTGCCCGAGGCGGGCTATTCGATGACCGAGGGCGAGTATTTCAGCCGCATCGCGTTTTCGGGCGGGCACGAACAGTCGATCATCGGCGTCGTCAACGGCGATTTCGACGCCGGCGTGACCTGGGCCGACGGCCAGGGCGCGTGGGAGGACGGCTACAACTCCGGCGCGCTGCGTAAGGCGGCCGATGCGGGCATCGTCGACATGAACGACATCGTCGAGATCTGGAAATCCTCGCCCATCCCAGAAGGCCCGGTGGTCGTCCGCAAGGATCTGCCCCAGGACGTGCGCCAGACGATGATCGACCTGGTCGCAGGCCTGCACGCATCGGACCCCGAATGCGCCTATGGCGTCGCCGCCGGAGAGACCGCGGGCTTCAGCCCCGTCACCCACGCGGAATACGAGACGATCATCGCCATCCGCCGCGCCGAGATGAACTGATCGCCACCCCGTCTGGGCCGGGCCCCGCACAGGGCCCGGCCTTCGCATATCCAGGAGGCAGCATGGCACTGGCCGAAATCCAGCACGACTATCTGGCGCTGACGCGGCGGCGACGCCTCTATGGCGGGTTGCTGGTCGTCATCTTCGTGGCGATGATGGTGTCGGGGTTCCGCGTGGCCGACGCCCGCAACGCCGGCGGGTTCTGGCAGGGGCTGCACCAGGTGGGCGATTTCCCCGCGGCCCTCGTGTCCGAGGCGGTGCAGAAATCGGCCAACCTGCCCGGCCACATGATCCGCGCCCTGCCCGCCCTGGTCGAGACGCTGAACATCGCGCTGGTCGCCACGCTTCTGGGTTGCATCGCGGGCACCGCCCTGTCGCTGGCGGCCACGCGTGGCCTGGCCCGGTGGCCGCGCCTGGTGCCGGTGGCGCGGCGGGTGTCGGACATCTGCCGCGCCATCCCGGAAATCGTCATCGCGCTGGTGCTGATCTTCATCCTGGGCGGCGGCCCGGTCCCCGCCGTCATCGCCATCGCGATCCACACCGCGGGCGCGATGGGCAAGCTGTTGTCCGAAGTGAACGAGAACGTCGACCTGAAACCGGTCGAGGGTCTGGCATCCGTCGGCGCCACGTGGTCGCAGCGCATCTGGCTGGGCGTGTTCCCGCAGGTGGCGCCGAACTATCTGTCCTATGGCCTGCTGCGGCTGGAGGTGAACATCCGCGCATCGGCCATCCTGGGCTTCGTCGGCGCGGGCGGCATCGGATACGAGCTGCGCAACGCGATGACCTTCGGTCAGGGCAAGTTCGATCAGGCGGCGGCGATCTTTTTGCTGCTGTTCATGACCATCGTGGTCGTCGACCAGATCTCGGGGCTGGCCCGCAACCGCCTGACGCACGGGGCCACGGCATGACCACGATGACCCTGCAGGACCGCACCATCCGCATCATGGACCGCAGGCGGCGCATGGCGCTGGCGGTGCCGGCGCTGATTCTGGCCTATCTGGTCTATGCCGCGATCACCTTCGATCTGGCGGGTCTGGCGCAGCGGGCGCGGCTGGACAACGCGGCGGTGCTGATGGCCGACACGGTCAGCCACAAGATCCACGTGACCCGTGACAACCGCCGCGACGCCCTGTCCGTCAGCGTCGAAGGCAGCGCCCGCGCCACCTTTGCCCCCGACCGCCTGCCGGACTGGGTCGCGGCGCAGGGGTCGCGGACGGTGATCGACCTGGGCGCGGGCCATGTCGTCACCTATGACGGGCCGCGCACCACCTATGACATTCCCGATTACGGCCCCGTCACGCTGACCGTCGGCGACGGCGTGACGCTGGACACGCCCGATGGACAGGTGCCCGCGTTCATCAACGCCAGCCCCGCCCGCGTAACCATCACATCCGATCAGGGCCGCGTCACCGCCACCCGCGCCCGCACGGAAACCCTGCGCTATTTCTGGGGGTGGGAGATGTTCTTCTTCGACCTGTCCAGCCCACTGGCCGGCCTGTCCGCGGGACAGGTCGCGGCGGCGGTCCTGTGGGGCGACCGGATCAACCCGGCGCGGTCCAACCTGTCGCTGGCCCTGTCCGAGTTCTGGACGAACGACATCTGGCAGCACGGGGCCGTGGCCTGGGCCCTGTTCGAGACGATCCTGATGGCGTTCCTGGGCACCTTCGGCGCGGCCTTCGTGGCGCTGCCGCTGGCCTTCCTGGCGGCGCAGAACTTTGCGCCGTCGCGGGCGCTGCGGTTCGCGGTGCGGCGCGTGTTCGATTTCGTGCGCGGCGTGGACGCGCTGATCTTCACGATCATCCTGTCGCGCGCCTTCGGTCCGGGGCCGCTGACCGGGGCGCTGGCGATCCTGCTGACCGATACCGGCAGCTTCGGCAAGCTGTTCTCCGAGGCGCTGGAGAACGTGGACGCCAAGCCGATCGAGGGCATCCGCTCGACCGGCGCGGGCGCGCTGCAGCGCTACCGCTTCGGCGTCATCCCCCAGGTGATGCCGGTCCTGCTGTCGCAGATGCTGTACTTTCTGGAAAGCAACACCCGCAGCGCAACGATCATCGGCGCGATTACCGGGGGCGGCATCGGACTGATGCTGACGCAGGCGATCCAGACCACGCAGGATTGGGAAAAGGTCGCCTATTACATCCTTTTGATCGTGCTGCTGGTCATCGCGATGGACGGCCTGTCGGGCTGGCTGCGGCGCCGCCTGATCCGCGGGACCTAATCCGCCAGCACCAGCGAGACCCGGTCGCCCGCGAACCACGTCCGCCCATATTCCACGGGCCGGCCTCGGTCATCCAGGTTCACCGCCACCGAGCGCAGCACCGGCGCGCCCTGCGGGATCCGCAGGGCCACCGCCTGCGTGGCATTGGCCAGCTTGGCCGTGATGCGGGTGCTGGCCCGCGTATAGTCGGCCACCCCGCAGGCGGCCAGCGCGGCGGTGATCGACTGATGGTCGCGGGCCTGGTCGCAGAACCCCGCCAGCCATCCCGGCAGCACCGACCGGAACAGCGCCAGCGGCTGGCCGTCGGCCAGCGACAGCCCCTCGACCACGTGGACCGGATCGCCGGGGGACAGGTCCAGCATCTGCGCCTCGACCGCGTCGCAGGGGCGGGTTTCCAGCCGGGTGAAGCGGTGCGACCCCGTGCGCCCCGCCGCCGCCAGGTTCTGCGAAAACCGCACCCGGCGGCCCAGGGCATAGTCGGTCGGCCGCGCGGTCACGAAGACCCCCGCCCCGCGCCGCGCATGGACCAGCCCCGCGTCAGCCAGCTGCGCCAGCGCGTGGCGCACCGTGTGGCGGTTGACCCCGAAACGGGTGGCCAGCGCCGCCTCGGACGGCAGACGGTCGCCGGGGGGATAGTGGCCCGAGGTGATCTCGGCCCGCAGGGTGTCGGCGATGGCCTGCCACAGGGGGGTCTTGTCCGTCATCAAAAATTCACACGGTTCCTGTTGAGAACATGGCGCGGGCGCGCTATCACTTGTCTAGTTGTATAGATAACGGGACACCCCGGCAAGATGTCAGCTTCCCCCATTCCCCATCGCCGCGACTGGCTGTCGATCCTGGCCCGCAGCGCGCCCGACAGGCTGGCGCAGCTGCTGCCCGACCTGCCCGATCACGCCCTGCTGCGCACGCCCGAAACCGGCACCGTGATGGTCCAGGGCCGCATCGGCGCCACCGGCGCGCCCTTCAACGTCGGAGAGATGACCGTGACCCGCTGCGCCCTGCGCCTGCCCTGCGGCACGCAGGGCCACGGCCATGTGCAGGGGCGGTCGCACGCCCATGCGCGGCGGGCCGCGGCGATGGACGCGCTGATGCAGACCGACCCCGACGCCCACGCCCCCCTGATCGCCGCGCTGCGCGACGACGCGCAGGCCGCCCGCGACACCCGCGCCGCCAAGGCCGCCGCCACCCGGGTCGAGTTCTTCACCCTGCAACGCGGAGAGGACGCATGACCGGCCACGGATTCACCGATCCCTCCCGCCAATCGGCCCAGGGGTTCCGCGTGCTGATGGACGCCATGGCCCGGCCCGGCACGATCCACCGCCTGGATCAGGCCCACGCCCCCGGGGTCGGCCCCGCCGCCGCGACGGTGCTGCTGTTGCTGGCCGATCCGACGACGCCGGTGCATCTGGCGGGCGCGCTGCCCGGCCTGGCCCCGTGGCTGCGGTTTCACGCGGGCTGCCCGATGGCAGATGCACCGTCGGCCGCGTTGGCGGTGGGGCGCTGGCCCGACCTGCTGCCGCTGGACCGCTTTGCGGTGGGCCTGCCCGATTATCCCGACCGTTCGGCCACGCTGATCGTCGAGCTGGACCGGCTGGACGCGGACGGTCCCGTCCTGCGCGGGCCGGGCATCCGCGACCGCGCGACGCTGTCCCTGCCCGCGACCGCCCCCTTCCGCGTCAACCGCGCCCTGTTCCCGATGGGCCTGGACTTCATCTTGACCTGCGGCGACCGGCTGGCCTGCCTGCCGCGCAGCACCCGCGTGGAGGCCGCCTGATGTATGTCGCCGTCAAGGGTGGCGAACGCGCCATCGAGAACGCCCATGCCTGGCTGGCCGAGGAGCGACGCGGCGACCCCGACCTGCCGCTGATGTCGGTCGACCAGATCAAGGCGCAGATGGCCCTGGCCGTGAACCGCGTCATGGCCGAGGGCTCGCTCTATGACCCCGACGTGGCCGCGCTGGCGATCCGCCAGGCACGGGGCGACCTGATCGAGGCGGTGTTCCTGATCCGCGCCTATCGCACCACGCTGCCGCGCTTCGGTGCGTCCGTGCCGGTGGACACCGGCGCGATGGCGGTGGACCGGCGCGTCTCGGCCACGTTCAAGGATGTGCCGGGCGGTCAGGTGCTGGGGCCGACCTTCGATTACACGCACCGCCTGCTGGATTTTGCCGATCAGGCGGCGGTGGACCCCGCGCCGCTGGCCGCGCCCGACGCCGGCGCCATGCCCCACGTCATGGCGATCCTGGACCGCGACGGGCTGATCGAACCCAGCCCCCGCGACGACACCCCCGCCCCCGACCTGACCCGCGAGCCGCTGGAACTGCCCGCGAACCGCCCGCTGCGCCTGCAGGCGCTGGCCCGCGCGGACGAGGGGTTCGTGCTGGGCCTGGCCTATTCCACCCAGCGTGGCTACGGGCGCACCCATGCCTTTGTCGGTGAACTGCGCATCGGCCGCGTGCCCGTGCAGATGCACATCCCCGAGCTGGACCTGACCATCGACATCGGAGAGATCGCGCTGACCGAATGCGAGACCGTGAACCAGTTCAAGGGCTCGCGCACCGAACCCGCGCAGTTCACGCGTGGATACGGCCTGGTCATGGGACAGTCGGAACGCAAGGCCATTGCCGTCAGCCTGGTCGATCGCGCCCTACGCTGGCAGGAGCTGGGCGAGGATTTCACCGGCGCCCCCGCGCAGGACCAGGAATTCGTGCTGTCGCATTGCGACAACATCCAGGCGACGGGGTTCCTGGAGCATATCAAGCTGCCCCATTACGTCGATTTCCAGGCCGAACTGGAGCTGGTGCGCCGGCTGCGGGACGACAACGCAAAGGATGCGCAATGATCAAGGCGATCGTCTTCGACATCGGCAACGTGCTGGTCCGGTGGGACCCGGTGGCCGCCTTCCTGCCCCTGCTGGGCGACCGTGCGTCGGTCCTCGCCTTCCTGGATCGCGTGGATTTCGCCACCCTGAACCAGCGCGCGGACGGGGGCGCGTGCTTCGACGATCTGGCCGAGGCGATCGCCGATCCCCGCGACCGTGCGGCCTTTCTGGCCTATCGGGCCGGACACGCGGCCTCGATCCGCGAGCCGATCGAGGGGACATGGGTGCTTCTGGACCGCCTGCGGGCGCGGGGCCACGCGGTCCACGCGATCACCAACTGGTCCGCGCAGACCTGGCCCATCGGCCTGGCCACCCACCCGCGGCTGGCCACAGCCTTCGGCGTGACCATCGTGTCGGGGATCGAGGGCGTGCTGAAGCCCGACCCGCGCATCTTTGCCACGCTGTGCGACCGGGCGGGCGTGGCGCCCGACCAGTGCCTGTTCATCGACGACAGCCCCCGCAACGTCGCCGGCGCGCGCGACGCAGGCATGGCCGCGCATCATTTCACCGATCCCGCCGCGCTGGAGGACGACCTGATCCGACGGGGGCTGCTATGAGCGGTTACAACTTCGCCTATCTGGACGAACAGACCAAGCGGATGATCCGCCGCGCCATCCTCAAGGCACTGGCGATCCCCGGATACCAGGTGCCCTTCGCCAGCCGCGAGATGCCCATGCCCTATGGCTGGGGCACCGGAGGGGTGCAGCTGACCGCCGCCTGCCTGACCCCCGACGACCGCCTGAAGGTCATCGACCAAGGCGCCGACGACACCACCAACGCGGTCAGCATCCGCACGTTCTTTCAGCGCACGGCGGGGGTCGCCGTCACCACCGCCACCGCCGACGCGACGCTGATCCAGACCCGCCACCGCATCCCCGAGACGCCCCTGACCCAGGGCCAGATCCTGGTCTATCAGGTGCCCATCCCCGAACCGCTGCGCTTTCTGGAACCGCGCGAGACCGAGACCCGCAAGATGCACGAGCTGGAGGAATACGGCCTGATGCACGTCAAGCTGTACGAGGACATCGCCCGGCACGGCCGCATCGCGACCTCCTATGCCTATCCGGTCAAGGTCGAGGGGCGGTATGTCATGGACCCGTCGCCCATTCCGAAATTCGACAACCCGAAACTGTCGGACAGCCCGGCGATCCAGCTGTTCGGGGCAGGGCGCGAACAGCGCATCTATGCCCTGCCCCCGCATACCCATGTCGTCAGCCTGGATTTCGACGACCACCCGTTCAGCCCCTCGAAGGCCGATCACGCCTGCGACCTGTGCGGTGCTGACGCCAGCTATCTGGACGAGGTGGTGACCGATGACGCGGGCGGGCGGATGTTCGTCTGTTCCGACACCGATTTCTGCACCGCGCGGGTCGCCGCCGGGCACAGGGGCCGCCTGGCCGCGGAGGCCGCATGAACGCCCCCATCCTGTCCGTCCGGACCCTGGAACGCCGCTATGGCGCGCGGATCGGCTGCACCGGCGTCGGCTTTGATCTGTGGCCCGGAGAGGTCCTGGGCATCGTCGGGGAAAGCGGGTCGGGGAAATCGACGCTGCTGTCCTGTCTGGCCGGGCATCAGCGCCCCGATGCGGGCACCGTCACCTATGACGGGCGCGACGTGCTGGCGATGGCCGAAACCGAACGCCGCCGGCTGGCGCGCACCGAATGGGCCTATGTCCACCAGCATGCACGCGACGGGCTGCGCATGGGCGTCAGCGCCGGGGCCAATGTCGGCGAACGGCTGATGGCCGTGGGCCAGCGCCATTACGGCGACATCCGCGCCGCCGCCATCGACTGGCTGGACCGGGTCGAGATCGCCCAGGACCGCGTCGACGACCGCCCGCAGGCCTTTTCCGGTGGGATGCAGCAGCGGCTGCAGATCGCGCGCAACCTGGTGACCGGGCCGCGGCTGGTGTTCATGGACGAACCCACGGGCGGGCTGGATGTCAGCGTGCAGGCACGGCTTCTGGACCTGCTGCGCGGGCTGGTGCGCGACATGGGCCTGTCGGTCGTCATCGTCACGCATGACCTGGCGGTGGTGCGCCTGCTGGCCGACCGCCTGATGGTGATGAAATCGGGCCGCGTGGTCGAACAGGGCCTGACCGACCAGGTGCTGGACGATCCGCAGCACGGCTATACCCAGCTTCTTGTCTCCTCCGTCCTGCAGGTGTGACGATGATCCAGGTCGAAAACCTTTCCAAGTCCTTCACCCTGCACAATCAGGGCGGCACCGTCATCCCGGTCATGGCCGGGGCCGCGCTGCACGTGGATCCCGGCGAATGCGTGGGGCTGGTGGGCCAGTCCGGGGCGGGCAAATCCACGCTGATGCGGATGATCCAAGGCAACTATCTGCCGGGCGGCGGCAGCATCCGCATCGCCGGCACGGAACTGGTGGGCGCCGCGCCCCGCACCGTGACCGCACTGCGGCGGGGCACCTTGGGCCATGTCAGCCAGTTCCTGCGCGTGCTGCCGCGGGTGCCTGCGGTGGACGTGGTGGCCGAACCGCTGCGCGCGCTTGGGGTGCCCGCCGCGACGGCGCGCGCGCAGGCCGAGGGCCTGCTATGGCGGCTGAACATCCCGCGCCGGTTGTGGGCCCTGTCGCCCACCACGTTTTCCGGCGGCGAACAGCAGCGCATCAACATCGCCCGCGGCTTCGTCCATCCCTATCCCGTGCTGCTGCTGGACGAACCCACGGCCAGCCTGGACGCCGCGAACCGGCAGGTCGTCCTGTCCCTGATCGCCGAGGCCAAGGCCCGCGGCGCCGCGATCCTGGGCATCTTTCACGACGCCGAGGCGCGCGACGCGGTCTGCGACCGGTTGGTGGACGTGACCGGGTTCACGCCGGGACGCGCGGCATGATCGCGGCGGTCGTCGGACCATCCGGCGCGGGCAAGGACACGCTGATCGCCGCGGCCTGCGCCGCGCGGCCCGATCTGCGCCTGGCGCGGCGGGTGATCACCCGCCCCTCCGACGCCGGAGGAGAGGATTTCGACGGCGTCACCCCGGCACGCTTCGCGGCCCTGCGCGACGGCGGGCATTTCGCGCTGGACTGGCGGGCGCATGGCCTGTGCTACGGTATCCCGCACGATCAGCTGACGGGGCCGTCGGTGATCTTCAACGGCAGCCGCGCGGCACTGCCGCAGGCGCTGGCCCGGCTGCCCGACCTGCGGGTGATCCTGATCACCGCCCCGGCGGAGGTGCTGGCGCGCCGCCTGGCCGACCGCGGCCGCGAGGGGTCGGCCGACATCGCCGCCCGCCTGCGCCGCGCCGCCTTTGCCATGCCGCCGGGCATCGCCCACCTGACCGTGTGCAACGATGCCTGCCTTGCGCAGGGAACCGCGCGCCTTCTGGCCGCGCTTCAGCCCGACAGGGGCGCGCGGTGACGCAGGTGGAACCGGCCCTGCGCATCCTGGGCCACCAGACACAGGTCGGCGATCACGAAAGGCTGCGGCAGGACAGGGCCCAGCCAGGCCTGCGCCGCGGCCTGCACCCCGGGCCGTTCCGCGGCGGACAGCCGGTCGGTCAGGGTCAGGTGAAACCGAAACTCCTCCATCACGAAGGGATAGCCCCACCGGTCCAGCAGGGCGCGCTGGCGCGGGGTCAGGCTGTCGGGGCGCCGCCGCGCGACCTCTTCGGCCGTCAGCGGCGCGCGAAGCGGATCGGTGGCGCGCACCACCGCATCGGCCAGCGCGATCAGGTCGGACTGGCCCCCGGTGGGCATCAGCGCCAGGAACCCGCCCAGATCGCGCAGCGCCAGCGTCCCGCAGGTCACCGCCGGACAGTTGCTGGCCAGCGCGTCGACGGCCGCGATCAGGTCCGCTTCGGGGACGACGGGACGGAAGGGCGCGCGGATGGTGCCGTGAAACCCGTATCGGCGCGGCTGGCCCACCGGGCGCGCCGGCAGGGACGGATCATCGACCGCATGGCCGCCCGCCAGGTCCCAGCCCAGCCACGCCGCCGCACGGTCCGCAAAGATGCCGGGTTGCGGCGCGTAATAGACGGCATATCGTGTGAAATCCTGCATGCGCGGCACCCTAAGCCCGTTGTGTCACACGGCTGTGACAGCTCTCTGCCAGATGACGCCCTTCGACATGATCCTTCAAGACGGAACCCGACCGCATGACCGACATCATCCTTGCCAACGCCCGCCTGGTCCTGCCGACCGAGGTGATCCACGGCCACCTGGTCCTGCGCGACGGGCTGATCGCCGAGATCGGCCAGGGCCGCGCCCTGCCCGCGGGCGCGCTGGATTGTCAGGGCGACCTGCTGATGCCGGGCCTGATCGAATTGCACACCGACAACCTGGAACGCCATATCGAGCCGCGCCCCGGCGTCGACTGGCCCCATGCCCATGCGATCATCGCCCATGACGCCGAACTGGCCAGCGTGGGCATCACCACCGTCTTTGACGCGCTGCGCGTGGGGTCGGTCGTGACGTCGAACAATGCGGGCTACGGCGAATATGCCCGCGCCCTGGCCGACGAGATCCTGGGCCTGCGCGCCCAGGGGGCGCTGCGGATCAGCCATTTCCTGCACCTGCGCGCCGAGATCTGTTCCCAGACCCTGCCCGAGGAGATGGCCAAGTTCGGCCCCCGGGACCGCATCGGCATCGTCAGCCTGATGGACCACACACCCGGCGAACGCCAGTTCCGCGACATCGGCAAGCTGCGCGACTATGTCTGCGGCAAGAAGGGCCTGTCGGATGCCCAGTTCCTGGACCATGTCGCCGACCAGCAGGCCCTGCGCGCCCGCGTGGGCGAGCTGCACGAGGCGACCGCCGTGGCCGAGGCGCGCCGCTATGGCGCGGTGCTGGCCAGCCACGACGACACCACCGCGCCCCAGGTCGCGGTCAGCGCGGCGCATGGCTGTCATTTCGCGGAATTCCCCACCACGGCCGATGCCGCGCAGGCCTGCCGCGACCACGACATCCGCGTGATGATGGGCGCGCCCAACCTGATCCGCGGCGGATCGCACAGCGGCAATGTCGCGGCCAGCGACCTGGCGCGAGCCGACCTGCTGGACATCCTGTCGTCGGATTACGTGCCGTCGTCGCTGCTGTCGGGGGCGATGATGCTGGGCGATCTATGGGGCGATCTGGCGCGCGGCATCGCGACAGTGACGCAGGCGCCCGCCCAGGCCGTGGGCCTGCACGATCGCGGCAGGCTGGCACCGGGCGCGCGGGCCGACGTCATCCGCGTGGCGCAGATCGGCGGCGCCGCGGCCGTGCGGGGCCTGTGGACACGGACCGCCGCCTGAGCCGCGCGCCCCGCAGGGGGGGGCGCGGCCGCGGTCAGCCCGACACGCCACGCAGCCGGATGATGCCGTCGGCATAGGGTTCGAACCCCTCGATCCCCTGGCGCATCGTGTAGAAGTACTTGATGTGGTACAGGTAGATCAGCGGCAGATCCTGTTTCAGGATGTCGCGCGTCTGGTCGTACAGCGCCTTGCGGGCCGCGGTGTCGGGTTCAGACCGGGCCTGTGCCAGCAGGGCGTCGATCTCTGCATTGCGGTAATGCTGGTCGTTGTTGGCCCCGTCCGACCCGACGAAGGGGTGGATGTTGGCATCCGGGTCGATCCGGCCCGACCAGCCCTGCAGCGACATGTCGAAATTGCCGGCGACGTTCTCGGACAGCAGCGTCGCGAACTCCGTCGCGCGCAGAGAGATGTCGAACCCCGTCTCGGCCGCCATGGCCTGGATCACCTGGCCGACCTGCTGGGCGATGGGGTTGTTTCCGATCTGCATCTCGACGCGGATGGGGGTCTGGACACCCGCCTCGGCCAGCAGGGCGCGGGCAGCATCGGGGTCGCGCGCGGGGATCGGATCGCGGTCGTCGTAATAGGGGGTGCCCGGCGCGGCCCATTGGTTGCCGACCACGTATTCCCCCTCGAACACGACCTGGTTCAGCGCCTGGCGGTCGATGGACAGCGACAGCGCCTGGCGGACGCGGGCATCGGCGCCCAGCGGTGCCTCCGCGCGGGGTCCGTTGCCGACGTTGATGGTGATGCCCTGATACCCGATGTTGGGCACCTCGAACAGCTGCAGGCGGTCGTCGGCCCGCACGCCCGGCACGTCGGCGGGGGCGGTGCGTTCGATGATGTCCAGATCGCCCGACCGCACGTTGGCCAGCCGCACCGTCGTGTCCGGGATCGGCAGATAGATCACCCGGTCGTAATGGAACTGGTCCGCGTCCCAGTGATCGGCAAAGCGTTCCAGCACGATCCGGTCGCCCTCGACCCGGTCGGCAAAGGCATAGGGGCCCGAACAGACCGGGGCCCGGCCAAAGGCGGCGCCCGCCGTATCGGCGGCATCGGGCGAATACATCCGCCCCGCGTGATGGGCCAGCTGCGCCAGCAGCGTCACGTCGGGCGCGGTCAGCGTGATGGTCAGTTCATGATCGCCCGTCGCCTCGACCCGGTCGATCGATCCCAGCTCCGCCTTGCGGCGGCTTTCCTGCATCGTCATGTTCCGCTCCAGCACGCGGCGGGCGGATTGCGCGTCAAAAGGCGTGCCGTCGTGATGCGTCACCCCCTCGCGCAGCGTCAGGGTCAGCGTCCTGCCGTCATCGGACCAGGCCCAGCCGGTGGCCAGTTCGGGGATGATCTCCATGTCGGCATTGGTGTTCAGCAACCGGTCGCACAGCGATTCATAGACCAGCGAGGACACGAAGGTCCGCGACTGTGCGGGATCCAGCGAATCCGGGTCCTCGTTCAGGCCGATGCGCAGGTCGGCCGCGGCGGCCATGCCGCCGATGGCGGCGGTGCCCAGGGCCGTTGCCAGAAAGGTGGTCAGCTTCATCGATGTCTCCCGATCGGTTCCGGCGCTTGGCGACGCCCTGTGCGGCCAGCCCGAAATGGGACCGGATCATTAGTGTATACTAAGGTTCACGATCCGCGGCTGGCAACCGTGATGCGTCTGCGCCTCGAAATTGCACATCCTGCAAATTTCTTTCGGTCAGGGCATTGATGCCGGCCGACGATATCCTTAGCTAGCTAACGAACCAGCCGAAAGGACGCGTCATGCCCCGCGAAAGCCCGATCCTTGATACCCTGCTGCGGGTCATGCGGACCCTGCGGCGCAGCTATGACCGCAGGGCGCGGGACGTGGGCCTGACCCTGTCGCGGGCGCGCGCGCTGACGACGCTGGCGCATCACGACGGCATCACCCAGACCGAACTGGCCGCCGAACTGGCGATCGAGGCGCCGACCCTGAAACGCCAGATCGACGCCCTGGTCGCCGGCGGTTTCGTCGAACGGCGTCCTCTGGATGGCGACGGCCGCAAGAACGGGCTGGTCGTGACCGAACGCGGTCGCGACAGCGCCATCGTCGAATTCACGCACCGCCTGCGCGGCGAAGTGCTAGAGGGAATCGATCCGCAGGACCTGGACCGCGCGGCCCAGGTGCTGGACCGGATCGCCCGCAACATCGAACGGATGGACCGGACATGAGCGCCCCTGCCGCACCCCCGCCGCCGCATCCGCCGCTGCCCGGATTGCAGGCCGTGGCCTATATGCTGGCCGCCACCGTGATCGGCCTGTCGCAGGGCCTGCAGCAGGGCTTCGTGTCCACCAGCCTGCCCCAGCTTGCGGGCGATCTGGGCATCACCACGACCAGCGCGGCCTGGCTGCTGGCGGTCTACATGATCCCGCGCGCGGCGCTGCCGGTGCTGCTGATCAAGATCCGCACCCAGTACGGGCTGCGGCGGTTCGCGGAACTGGGGATCATCCTCTATGCGCTGGTGGCGCTGGCGTCGCTTTGGGCGGTCGATTTCCGCTCGGCGCTGGTGCTGCAGTTCCTGGCGGGTGCCGCCGCGGCGCCCCTGTCGACGCTGGCCTTCCTCTATATGCTGGAACCCCTGTCCCCGCAGGCCAAGATGACCTTGGGCCTGCCCTTGGCGATGACGGTGCTGATGACCGGCCCCACGCTGGCCCGGGTCGTGGGGCCGTACCTGATCGGCGACGGCGGCATGACGGCGGTCCACGTGACGGGCCTGGGCATGGCGCTGGTGTCGCTGATGCTGGTCTTTTGCCTGCCCCTGCGCCCCATCCCCCGCCAGAAGGTGATCGAGCCGCTGGACTTTGCCAGCTTCGTGCTGATCGGCGCAGGCTTCGGCGGACTGATCGTGGCCTTCGTCATGGGGCCGATCTACAACTGGACGGATGTCGCGTGGATCGGCTGGCTGCTGGCCGGCGCGGCGCTGTCGCTGACCCTGGCGGTGGTCGTGGAGCTGAACCGCACCGCCCCCCTGCTGGACATCCGCTGGCTGGCCAGCCCGGCCATCCTGCACCTGACCGGCACGCTGTTCCTGTTCCGGCTGATCCTGTCGGAACAGTCGGCGGGCGCGCCGCGCATGTTCCAGGTGCTGGGTGTCGCGCCCCAGCAGATGACCGTCCTGTTCGCCGTGATCGCCCTGGCCAGCCTGATGGGCGCGCTGGCCTGCATCGCCTGGATGCGGCCCACCCGCGTGCCCCAGTTCCACCTGGCCGCCCTGCTGCTGATCGCCGCCGGAGCTTGGCTGGACAGCGGCGCCGGCGTACTGACCCGGCCCGCGCAGATGGTGGTCAGCCAGGCGCTGATCGGCTTTGCCGCGATGCTGTTCATGCCGCCCGCGATGATGGCGGGCCTGCTGTCGGCCCTGGCCAAGGGGCCGCAATACATCCTGTCCTTCGTCATCGTCTTCATCTCGACCCAAAGCCTGGGTGGCGTGCTGGGGTCGGGCCTGTTCAACACCTTCACCACCCGGCGCGAGGCGCTGCACCTGCAGGACCTGTCCGTCCAGCTGACCGCCACCGATCCGGCCACGGTCGCGACCCTGGCGGGCCGGGCCGCGATGCTGGCCGCCCAGATCCCCGATGCCGCCGCGCGCCGCGCGCAGGCGGCGACCGATCTGGGCCAGCAGGTCGCGGCCCAGGCCTGGGTCAGCGCCTATGCCGATGCCTATGCGCTGACCGCGCTGGCCGCCCTGCTGGCGGCGGCCGTGCTGCTGCTTCACCTTTTGCGCGACGTGATGGCCCGCCGGGCCGCCGTCCAGAACACCGGAACCACGCCATGAAGAAAGAGAACCTTGTCCCGACCGCCATTGCCCTGATCCTGGGCCTGGCGGGCACGCTGCTGCTGCTGTTCGCATGGGGCCTGCCGCCCTTCTCGACCGCCGCCCCCCAGACCGAGAACGCCTATCTGCGCGCCGAGGTCACGATGATAGCCCCGCAGCTGTCGGGCTATGTCACCGCGGTCGAGGTCGAGGACTATCAGACCGTCGCGAAGGGCGACGTGATCGCCCGCATCGACGACCGCATCCCCCGCCAGAAGCTGGCCCAGGCCGAGGCCCTGCTGCAGGGCGCCCAGGCCGCGCTGAAGGTCGCCGAACAGGACGTCGTGTCGGCCGAGGCCGTGGCCCGCGCCGAACAGGCGGGCGTCGAGGCCGCCGACGGCGCGCTGGAGAATGCACGGTCGCAGGCCGACCGCGCGGGGCAGCTGCTGGACCGGGGCGTGACGTCGCAGTCGTCGTCCGACCAGGTCCGGCTGGCCCTTCAGCAGGCCCAGGCCGCCCGCATCCAGGCAGGCGCCCGCCTGGACGTCCAGACCGAGGCGATCCGTTCGGCCAATGTCGCGCTGGACGCCCGCCGCGCCGACATCGCCAGCGCCGAGGCCGCCGTCCAGCTGGCCCGGATCGAGGTCGACAACACCGTCATCCATGCCCCCGCCGACGGCAGCCTGGGCCAGATCGCCGTCCATGTCGGCCAGTACGTGACCCCCGGCACTGCGCTGGTCCCCCATGTCGGCACCGACCTGTGGGTCATCGCCAACTTTCGCGAAACCGCGATGCGGGGCCTGGCGCCGGGTTCCCCGGTCAGCTTCACCGTGGACGCGCTGCAGGACCGCCGGTTCACCGGTCAGGTCGAATCGCTGTCGCCCGCGACCGCATCGGAATTCAGCCTGATGGCGGGCACCGCAAGCGCCGGCAACTTCACCAAGATCGCCCAGCGCCTGCCGGTGCGCATCACCATCGATCCCGACCAGGACCGCGCCGCCCTGCGCCCCGGCATGTCTGTCGTGGTCCGCGCTGGGTCCTGACCCGCCGACGGCCCGGCACAGACCGGGCCGCACAGGGGGGCAGCCGGCCTGGGGACGCGGCAAGGACGCAGTCGGCGCGCACGCGCAGCCGGGCCGGGACGCAACCGGAGTGCGGCCAGCCCGGGATGATGCAGCGGCGCGGACCCGACCACTCACGGCGCCGGGCCGGTTTTTCCGCCACCACGGGTTGAAGCCCGCCACGGGCAGCACTATGGCCCATGCCGAAACGTCAGGGCGCAGGAAAGCTGTGCCAGAGGAGGCATCGGTGAAATCATTGGCATCACTTTCGCGGTTCGTCGGCAATACTTTTGCGGCCTGGGTCGTCCTGTTCGCGGTCCTGGGCTTTCTGCTGCCCGACCTGTTCCGCCAGCTGACACCCTGGATCGTCACCCTGCTGGGGATCATCATGTTCGGGATGGGGCTGACCATCTCGGGGCGCGACTTTGCCGAGGTGCTGCGCCGCCCGGTCAATGTCGGCGTGGGCGTCGCGTCGCAGTTCCTGATCATGCCGCTGCTGGCGGTGGCGCTGACCATGATCATCCCGATGTCCCCCGAGGTCGCGGCGGGCGTGATCCTGGTCGGCTGCTGCCCCGGCGGCACGTCGTCGAACGTGATGACCTATCTGGCCAAGGGCGACGTGGCGCTGTCGGTCGCCTGCACCAGCGTGACCACGCTGATGGCGCCGATCGTGACACCCTTCCTGATGCTGATGCTGGCCAGCGAATACCTGCCCGTGGATGCCTGGGCGATGTTCCAGTCCATCGTCAAGGTCGTGCTGTTCCCGCTGGCCCTGGGCTTTGCGGCGCAAAAGCTGTTGCCGGCCTTCGTGCGCGCGGCGGTGCCCGCCCTGCCCTTGGTCAGCGTGACGGGCATCGTGCTGATCGTGGCCGCCGTCGTCGGCGCATCCAAGGGCGCGATCGTCCAGTCGGGGCTGATGATCTTTGCCGTGGTCGTGCTGCACAACATGCTGGGCTATCTGATCGGGTTCATCGCGGCGCGGCTGGCCGGGCTGGACCTGGCCGCCCGCAAGGCCATCGCGATCGAGACCGGCATGCAGAATTCGGGCCTGGCCGCGGCGCTGGCCACCGCCTATTTCTCGCCGCTGACGGCGGTGCCGGCGGCGATCTTCAGCGTGTGGCACAACATCTCGGGCGCGCTTGTGGCCAACATCCTGTCGCGGATGAAGGCCCGCTAGATCCGCCTCAGCGCCCCGTGATGCCCTCGATCTGCGGCAGCACGCGGGGCTGGGTCACCAGTTCCGGGCGGCGGCGTTCATAGAACGCGTTGCCGCCCGCCGTCACGACGTAATGCATGTTGTTGTAGGACGCGCGATAGCTGGCCGCGTGAAAGAACTGGGCGTTCTGGATCATCGGATGGCGTTCGCCGCGCAGCACGGACACGGCCGCCTCGCGCAGGCGCGGGGCCGACGCGCGGTCCATCCGCTTGGTCAGGACGCCGGGCGCGAACTGGTTCTTCTGCCCCACCACGCCGCAGACCGACCGCGGATAGTTCCCCGACTGGACGCGGTTCATCACCACGCTGCCCACGGCGATCATCCCGTCCCGGCTGGACCGGTTCGATTCGAAATACATGGCGCGTTCCATGCATTCCAGCTCGCTCTGACGCTTGAAACCGCCGCAGGCGGCCAGCGACGACAGCACCGCCAGCAGCGCGGCGCCGCGCAGCATCCCTTTTGAAAAACCCATGCCTGTCCCTGCCCCTGCAGCCTTGTTGTTTCGCAACGCTTAGCAGCAGGCGGGCCGTGCGGACAACTGCCAGATCATATCTGAACTATGTCACATCCCTGTTGACAGAAGTCACCCGCGCCGCTTAGCGTGCAAATGTCAGAGGGAGACTGACATATGTATCGGCACGCCCGGTGGGCGTCCGGCATGGGGGGACGACATGACTACGCCGCTGTTGGAGGCCTCGGGCTTTCGCAAATCCTTCGACGGCGTTCCCGCGCTGAAGCTGGGCCAGTTCCGGCTGGAGCCGGGATCGGTGCATGCGCTGTGCGGCGGCAACGGCGCGGGCAAGTCGACCTTCCTCAAGATCCTGATGGGCATCCATCACCGCGATGCGGGCACCCTGCTGCGCAACGGCCAGCCGGTGGTGTTCGACAACCCGTCCCAGGCCCTGGCGCACGGCATCTCGATCATCGAGCAGGAGCTGAGCCCCGTCCCGGCCATGACCGTGGCCGAGAACATCTATCTGGGCCGCGAACCGGTGGGGATGTTCGGACGCATCGCGTTCCGCGAGATGAACAGCCGCGCCCAGTCGCTGCTGGACGGGTTCCAGTTCGGCATCCGCGCGGACAGCCTGATGATGGACCTGACCGTGGCCCAGACCCAGCTGGTCGAGATCGCCAAGGCGCTGAGCTATGACGCCGAGGTCATCATCATGGACGAGCCGACCTCTGCCCTGGGCGAGGCCGAGGCCGACCAGCTGTTCGCCGCCATCGACACGCTGAAGGCGCGCGGCAAGGGGGTGATCTATGTCAGCCACCGCCTGTCCGAGATCTTCGGCGTCTGCGACAGCTATACCGTGTTCCGCGACGGCAGCTTCGTCGAGACGGGCAACCTGGCCGACATCGACAAGGACCACCTGATCCAGTTGGTCGTGGGCCGCCCCCTGACCGAGGAATTCGTCAAGGAGAACACCCCGCAGGCGCGCCGCCTGCTGTCGGTCGCGGGGCTTGCCGCCGATCGCGGCGTCCGGGACGTCAGCTTCGATCTGCACGAGGGCGAGATCCTGGCGCTGTACGGCCTGATGGGGTCTGGCCGGACCGAGATATTCGACCGCCTGTTCGGCCTGTCGGCCGAGACGGCCGGCACCGTGACCATCGACGGGCGCCCCGCCCGCATCACCACCCCGCGTGAGGCGATCGAGGCCGGGCTGGCCTATGTGACCGAGGACCGCAAGCGGTCCGGCCTGGTCCTGACCGGCGACGTGCGCGAGAACCTGTGCCTGGCCACGCTGGAGCGCATGTCCGCGGGCCCGGTGATGAACGCCCGCGCCGAGGGCCGTGCCGCCACCCGGATGATCGACACGCTGAACATCCGCACCGCCTCGGACCGGCTGAACGTCGCGCATCTGTCGGGCGGCAACCAGCAGAAGGTCGTGCTGGGCAAGTGGTTCCTGACCGAGCCGCGCATCCTGCTGCTGGACGAACCCACCCGCGGCGTCGACGTGGGCGCGAAGCGCGAGATCTATCGCGTGATGTCCGATTTCGCCCGCGCGGGCGGGGCGGTCATCATGGTGTCGTCCGAGACGGACGAGGTGCTGGGCATGGCCGACCGCGCGGTCGTCATGCGGGACGGGCGCGTGGCGGGCGAGTTGGACCGGGCCTCGATGTCGGCCGAGAAACTGCTGCATCTGGCGGCCTGACGCGCCGGGACGGACGCCGTCGACGGATGCATGAACGGGAGAGAGACAGGGTGGAAGACCAGATCAAGACCGCAGCGCAGCCGCGCCGCATGATCCCGGCGCGGATCGGACGTGACGCGCAGCGATACGGCATCCTGATCGCGCTGGCGCTGCTGTGCATCGTGCTGTCGATCGTCAGCGAGAATTTCCTCACCTCGCGCAACATCATCAACGTGCTGCGCCAGACCTCGATCAACGGGATCCTGGCGATCGGGATGACCTTCGTCATCCTGACGCGCGGCATCGACCTGTCGGTCGGATCGGTGGTCGCGCTGGTGGGCGTGGTTTCGGCCAGCTTCGCCACGACCTCGGCGGCGGGGTTCATTCACGGCGCGCCCTACATGCCGCTGATCCCGATCGCGGTGGGCCTGATCACCGGCACCGCGATGGGCGCGCTGTCGGGGATCGCGGTCGCGCGCTTTGCAGTTCCGGCCTTCGTCGCGACGCTTGGCATGCTGTCTGCGGCGCGCGGGCTGACGCTGATCTATTCGGGCGGACGGCCGGTCCCGGCGCTGACCGACGGCTATCGCTGGATCGGGACGGGCGACATCGCGGGCATCCCGGTGCCGATCATCCTGTTCGGCCTGGTCTTTGCGCTGTCGCATTTCGTGCTGACCCGGACCCGGTTCGGCCGCCATGTCTATGCCGTGGGCGGCAATCCGCACGCCGCCAAGGTGTCGGGCCTGCCCGTCCGGGCCATCCGGTTTTCGGTCTATGCCATATCGGGCGCGCTGGCGGGGATCGCGGGGATGATCCTGGCCGCGCGGACCGGCTCGGCCCTGCCCCAAGCGGGTGTCGCCTATGAGCTGGACGCCATCGCGGCGGTCGTGATCGGCGGTACCAGCCTGGCGGGCGGCGTGGGCCGGGTCACCGGGACCGTCATCGGCGCGCTGCTGATCGGGGTGATGAACAACGGCCTCGATCTGCTTGGGGTCGAATCCTATTACCAGCAGGTGATCAAGGGGGCGCTGATCGTGGCCGCCGTCATGCTGGACCGGTCCCGCAAGACCGAAGACTGAGATCCGGCGCGTGCCGGGACATGGTGTCACCGAGGGAGGAAACCAGATGACGACGAAGATGATGATGACGGCCAGCGCATTGGCGCTTGGCCTGGGTCTTGGCGCGGCGCAGGCGCAGGACGACCCGATCAAGATCGGCATGGCCGCCTATGGCCTGAATGCCGAGTTCATGCAGCTGTGGTCGGCGGCGGGCGAAAAGCACCCGGCGGTCGAATCCGGCATGGTCGAGCTGACCATCTTTGACGGCCGCTATGACGCGCTGGTGCAGCAGGACCAGTTCGAGACGATGATCACCCAAGGCTTCGACGCGATCGTCTTTGCGCCGATGGACGTCGAGGCCGGCGCCACCGCCGTCCAGCTGGCCGTCGATGCGGGCATCCCCGTCGTCGGATCGAACGCGCGGGTCAACAGCGACCTGCTGACCGCCTATGTCGGATCGAACGACGTCGAGGCCGGCTATCTGGAGGCCAAGGCCGTCCTGGACAAGATGGGCTGCCAGGGTGCGGTGGTCATCATCGAGGGCCCGATCGGCCAGTCCGGCGAAATCCAGCGCGGCGAGGGCAACGAGAAGGCCCTGGCCGAATGCCCCGACGTCAAGATCCTGGAACGCCAGACCGGCAACTGGTCGCGCGCCGAGGCGCAGGCCCTGATGGAGAACTGGCTGACCGCGCATGGCAACGACATCAAGGGCGTGATCGGCCAGAACGACGAGATGGCCCTGGGTGCCATCGAGGCGATCAAGGCCGCCGGCATGGACGTGGCCGATTTCGCGATCGCGGGCGTGGACGGGGTGACCGACGCGCTGAACGCGGTCAAGGCGGGCCAGATGGATTCGATCCTGCAGGACGGCGAGGCCCAGGCCCTGGGCTCTATCGACGTGGCGATCAAGGCAGTCAAGCCCGACTATGAGCCCATGTCGGCGATCTGGGAACAGTATCCCGACATGCCGTGGAACAACGGCGCGGACAAGGAATACAACGTGCCCTGGACCCCGGTGACCGCCGAGAACGTCGACGCCCTGCTGGCCACGCGCCAGTAACGACCACCCCCTTCGGCGGCACGCCTGCCGGAGGGGCCACCTGACCCACGAAAGGACTGCGGATGGCCGCTTCACTTGATTTCAGCCTGGGCGGCCGGACCGCCGTGGTGACGGGTGCCGGATCGGGCATCGGCGCCGCCATCGCGCAGGCCTTTGCCGCCCAGGGCGCGCGCGTCGCGCTGCTGGACATGAACCTGGCCGCCGCGACGGATGCCGCGGCCGCCCTGCCCGACGCGCAGGCCTTTGCCTGCGACGTGACCGACGCGGCCAGCATCGGCGCGGCCGTCGATGCGGTGACGCAGGCCTTTGGCGGCATCGACATCCTGGTCAATTCCGCGGGCATCGTGGACCTGGCCTCGGCCGAGGATCTGAGCGACGGCGCCTGGACGCGCACCATCGCGGTCAACCTGACCGGCAGCTTCCTGATGGCGCAGGCCGTGGGCCGCGGGATGATCGCGCGGGCAAAGGGCGGGCGCATCATCAATCTGGCCAGCCAGGCAGGCTCGGTCGCGATCGAGGGGCATGTCGCCTATTGCGCGTCGAAGTTCGGCATCGTCGGCGTGACCAAGACGCTGGCGCTGGAATGGGGCGGGCACGGGATCACCGTCAACTCCATCTCTCCGACCGTGGTAATGACCGATCTGGGCCGCAAGGCCTGGGAGGGCCCCAAGGGCGAGGCGATGAAGGCGCTGATCCCCGCCGGCCGCTTTGCCGAACCCCACGAGATCGCCGCGGCGGCGGTGTTCCTGGCATCGGACGCGGCGGCGATGATCAACGGCGCCGACCTGCTGGTCGACGGCGGATACACGGTGCGATGATGGGGGACGACATGACGACCAAGGCGATGCAGCGTTTCGTCAACGACCCCGACGACATCGTCGACGAGACGGTGGCGGGCTTCATCAAGGCGCATCGCGACCTGGTGCGCAAGGACCCGGCCAACCCGCGCGTGGTCCTGTCGCGCTTTGCGCCCCAGGACGGCAAGGTCGGCATCGTGACCGGCGGCGGGTCGGGGCATGAACCGGCCTTCATCGGCTATGCGGGCCGCAACCTAGTCGATGCCGTGGCCGTCGGAGAGCTGTTCTCGTCGCCCACCGCGAAAAGCTTTGCCGATGCGATCCGGGCCGCCGATGGCGGTGCCGGGGTCGCGGTCCTCTACGGCAACTATGCGGGCGACAACATGAACGTGCGCATGGCTGCGGACATGGTGGCCGAGGACGGGATCGAGGTCGCGACCGTGGTGGCCAATGACGACGTCTGTTCCGCCCCCGCATCCGAACGCGCCAAGCGCCGCGGCGTGGCCGGAGAGATCTTCATGTGGAAGATCGGCGGCGCCAAGGCCGCGCTTGGCGGCACCCTGGCCGAGGTTCGGGCCACGGCCCAGCAGGCGATCGACGCCTGCCGGTCGGTGGGCGTGGGCCTTGGCCCCTGCACCCTGCCCGCGGTGGGCCATCCGAACTTCCAGATCGCGCCCGGCACGATGGAGGTCGGTATCGGCCATCACGGCGAACCCGGCACGCGGGTCGAGGCGCTGAAGACCGCCGACCAGGTCGCCGACGACATGGTCCGGATCGTGCTGGACGATCACGCCCTGCCCAACGGAACCGAGGTCGCGGTGCTGGTCTCGGGCCTGGGCGCGACGCCCGTGAACGAACTCTATGTGCTGTACGACCGGATCGAGGTCGGGCTGGAACGCGCGGGCCTGCGGGTGCACCGGGCCTTTGTCGGAAACTATTTCACATCGCTGGAGATGGTGGGGGCCACGCTGACGGTCATGGCGCTGGACGACGACCTGAAGCCCCTGCTGGACATGGACTGCGCGGCGCCCGGCCTGACCGTCGCGGGCACACGGCCGGCACCGGTGGGCGCTTTGTCGGGCGGTCCGCGCCACCGCGCCGCCGCCGCGGCCGCCGACAGCGCCCCCCG